>DASWOO010000690.1:0-5748 GCA_036404335.1 Kofleriaceae bacterium | reverse complement strand
CGTCGGCTTGGCCAGCAGCTGCTTCTCGTAGCAGTACTGGATCTTCTGGATGTTGCGCTTGATGTAACGGCGGATGATCGCCTTGTCGAGGTCGCCCTGCGAGTTGGGCTGGCCGATCGACACCGTCGGGACCGCCGCGGTACGGCCGCGCATGCCGCCGCGACCGCCGCCGACGCCGTAGCCATCGCCGGTGCCGCTACCGTGGCCGATCGTGCCGTAGCGGCCGGTGCCGATCGTGCCCCAGCCGGTGCCGCCGCCTCCGGGCCCGAAGCCCGAGCGGCCGTAGCCGAAGCCGCCGTTCATCTCGCCGGCCTCGTTGCCGAGCAGGCCGCCGTAGACGTTCGAGTCATCGAAGCCGCTGGAGATGTCGCCGGTGCCGGTCAGCGACGCGAACGCGCCGCCCTGGGTCAGCGCCGACGAGCCGAGGATACCGGCGGTCCGCGCCTGCTCGATCGCCTGCTGGCGCGCGAGCTGCGGGTCGTCGGAGTTCTTCTGCATCTTGTACTGGCCCTCGGCGCGGTCCGAGTCCTTCTTGCCCATCTTGCCCTCGTCGAGGGCCATCGCGGTGCCGGTGCCGCCCGACTGGTTGTTGCCGTCGTCCGGCTTCTCCTCGGGCTTGACCGGCGGCGGGTCGTCCTGCGCCGAGCTGCTCGTGCGGGTCGTCGTGTCCTCGTTGGACAAGAGATCGATGCTGGCGCCGCTCTGGTCGGGCGCGAGCTGGAACAGCAGCGCGAGGATGATGGCGAACGCCGCGCCGGTGCCGCCGAGCGAGACCAGGAACGGGGTGTCCATCGCGCCGAATAGCGGCGCGGTCTGGCGGCGCGGCTGGGCGACGGCCGAGATCAGGAACGTGGTCTGACGACCGACGCGGACCCGGATCTTGGCGGCCGGCGGCAGCGGGCAGATCGTCGTGCGGCCCTGGGCGGCGAGCTCGGCAAGCGAGGTGGTCTGCCCACCGGCGCTCATCTCGCCTTCCATGCCCGGGCTGAAGTGGAACGCGAACTCGTCGCCCTGCGGGGCGATCATCGGGAAGCTCGGCGCCGGCGAGCCCTCGGTCGGGAACTCGACGTCGGCGCCGGTGCCGATGCGGAACATCGGGCTCTGCTTTTCCTTGCGGAACCGCGCGAGGAAGACGGTGAACAGCACGATCGCCGCGGCGAAGTCACCGAACGCCATCCAGTCGTAGCCGGGCGACAGCACGACCGGCCGGACCGAGTAGCCCGGCTTCTTCAGCGTGATGGTCTCGTAGTCGTAGCGGCCCTTGTTGAAGGCCGCGGTGTCGATCGAGATCTTGAACGCGATGATCGACAAGATCATCGCGACCACCGCGAGGCCACCGATCGCCCAGGTCTTGGACGTCACCTTGCCGCCGTGCGGGTCGATGCAGTGCTTGACCGCGATCACCGAGTCGCCGAGCATCGCGGCGACCTCGACGGCGCGCGCGCCGTGGTGATCGTCGATCGACTCGGCCATCGCCTGCTGGAACCCGGCCGGCGGCGCCATCGCGGTGCCGAAGATCGGTGCGGCGCCCGGCAGGCCGGGCGGCGGACGGACCACCGGCGCGGCGGGCATCGGCTGGAACGCCTGCGGCTGGAACGCCGGCGGGCCTGCCGGCGGCGCGGGGGGGCGCGGCGGCGGCGGCACGGCGACCGGCACGGTCTGCGCGTGCGGGCTGGGCGGCGGCACGGTCTGGGCGTGCGCGAACGGCGGCGGCGGCGGTGCCGGCGGCCCGACGGGGATCGGCAGCGGGGTCGGCGGCCGCGGCGTCGACGAGATCACCTCGGCGGGCGCCGGCGCGCGGCTGACCCGGGTCGGCTCGTCGCCGTCCTCGGCGCTGATCCCCAGCTCGATCCGGGTCTCGCCGACCATGATCGTGTCGCCCGACTGCAGCTTGGCCTTGTTGACCTTCTGCCCGTTGACGAACGTGCCCTTGGTCGAGCCCAGGTCGATGATGCTCACGTCACCGGGGCCGTTGACCTCGATGATCGCGTGCATCCGGCTGACGGTCTCGTCGTCGAGCTTGAGGTGCGCCGACGGGACCTTGCCGACCTTGATCACCGAGAGCGACAGCCGCTCCTCGCGGACCAGCTGGTCTCCCTTGTAGATGCGGAACGTGAGTGGAACCTTGGCGCCGGCCATATTCACTTATCTCCAGTCAGGAGCGCTGCAGATGGCCGACGAAGATCGCAACGAGCGCTCGCGCGCCCGATCAATCTACAGGTCCTCGGCCGACTTGATGATCTCGGGGATGAAGTTCGTGCGAATCCGAATCAGAGACGAATGCTTCGCGAAATCGCGAGCATCGACCGTCGTGCCTTCAGGGCGAACCAGATCGCCTTCGATCGTGTCGCCGGAGAAGTCGTAGACCTTGGTCTTGGGCTGCTTGTCATCGGCGCTGGCCACACCGGCCGCGGCGACGAGGACGGCGAGCAACGCTGCGGTCGAGCACAGGAGCTTCTGCATGGTGATCCCTCGTGAGGGAGCCGCGTTGCAGAGATCCGTGGGCACGGACAGTCCGACAACGAGGCTCTGTTCCAGGTTCCGAAATTGTTCCCGAAAAATACCGCGACGACCAGACACGCGGTCCCCGGCGCGGTTGCGTCCGAGAGACCGCATAGTTTCGCTTACTTGGCAGGCGGAGCGGCCGGCGGCGGCGGCTGGCTGGCGGCCGCCTTCTGGAAGGCCTGGATCTGGGTGACCGTCTTGTCGATCAGCGCGATCTGCTCCTTGGCCTCGGTCTTGTCCGACTGATCGCCCTGCATGGACAGGAACTGCTGGAAGAAGTCTTTGGCCTGCTTGTAGGTGCCGACCGACGCGTTCAGGTCGGCGTTCTTGCTCGCCCGGAAGTCCTTGTAAAGGACGCCGAGGTTGTAATAGGCGTCGCCGCGCCGCGGGTCGACGTCGCGCGCCCTCTTGTACTGAGCCTCGGCGCCGTCGAGATCCTTGAGGCCGCGTAGCGCGATCCCCAGGCCGATGTAGGCGTCGTAGTTCTTGGGCGACATCTCGACGACCTTGGCCAGGTTCTCCTTGGCCGTGTCGTACTTGCGGAAGTTCAGCGTGATCATCCCGACGTTGAACCGGGCCTCGACGAACCGAGGGTCGGCCTCGACCGCGGCGGTGAACGCCTGCAGCGCCTGGTTGAGCGACTGCTTGTGCAGGTACAGCAGGCCGTAGGCGTTCTGCAGCGGCGCGTAGCGCTCGTTGCGCTTCTTGGCCTCGTCGAGCAGCAGCTTGGCGAGGTCGAGCCGGTTCTTGTTGGCCTGCCAGCCCTCCATGTAGACCAGGCCATAGACCGTGTAGGCGGCGACGTTATCGCTGTCGACGCCGAGCACGTTCGACAGGTTGAAGCGCGCGTCTTCCTCGAGCTTCTTCCAGTTGCCGTCCTTCGGGTTGTTGATCTTGCGCAGCTGCTCGAGCTCGAGCGACGCGATGCCGATGCGCGCGCCGGTCAGCTTGCCGTTGGCCTTGATGGCGCTCTCCCAGTACTTGCGGGCATCGTCGACCTTGCCGGCGCGGAAGTAGATCTCGCCGAGGTTCGACATCGACGCGCCGTGGTTCGGCTTGATCCGCAGCGCCTGCTGGTAGGCGCGCTCGGCGTCCTGGATCAGCCCGCAGCGGTGAAACGACAGGCCGACCATGAACTGCGCCTCGACCAGGTCGGAGTGCGCGCGCAGGACCTGGGCGAACTTGTCGGCGGACTGGCGGCACGCCGGCTCGGTCCAGCCATGGGCCTTATCGGTCGCGGCGAACTGCTGGGCCGCGGTTTCGTAATCGCGCCGCGCGTCGGTGGACACCTCGCGCTTGGCCTCGGGCTTGCCCGACGCCTCGCCGATCCCGCTGGGCGGAGGCGGCACGGTGCCACCCTTGGTCGCCTTACCACCACCACCGCCGCACGCGGCCGCAAACATGAGCAGCCCCAGGGCCGCTCGAGACATCTTGTTCTTCGACATGGAAGTGATTCCTGCGGGTTGCCGTGTGGGGGTCAGTCCAGCTTGATCGCCGGCAGCTCGACGTCGGTGACCGGCGCAACCTGCCCGGGATCGCCGCGCAGCTCGGACGCCGTCGGGTACTCTTCAGGCTTGATCTGGCCGAGCTCGCGCTCGCACAGCTTCGACCAGTCGCTGAACCAACCGAAGTCGGTCGACTTCGACAGGCACACGCCGTAGGCCTCGAGCGAGCGGGCCTCGAGCGGCTCGGCGACCTCCGTCATCTTGTCGCAGAACGCCTCGACCTTCTCGTCGGCGAACTCGCCGGTGCGGACGTTCTTCGGGATCTCGGCGGTGAACAGCGCGTCGGAGAAGTTCTGCGAGATCTGGCCGATGCGAGCCGCGGCGGTGATCGAGTTCGCCGGGTCCTTGATCGCCAGGACCGCCTCGTACTTCGAGGTCGCGGTGCCGCCGATCTTCTTCTTGGCGCCGACCCAGTCATCGAACCGCTTGAGCGACTTGGCGGTGCTCGCCTTACGCTCGGGCGCCGGGTCGAAGTCGAGGCCGAACGGGAACTTCAGATCGAGGTAGGCCTCGAAGTCCTTGTCCGCGTCGGCGACCTTGGCGAGGCCGTAGTAGTAGCGCGCCGCGCCCTCGTCCCCGCCGGTCTTGCCCTGGCGCTTCTCGTACTCCTTGGCCGCGGCGCTGAACGCGGCGAGCGCGTCCTTGAGCTTGCGCTCGTCGCGCTTGACCACGGTCAGCTTGATCTTCGACTCCGGGCCGCACTGGGTCGGCTGCTCGCCTGCCCGCTTGCTCTTCTTCGCCGGCTTCTTGGTGCTGATCGCGCGCTCGCGGGAGATCCGGACGCACGAGCCATCGATCTGCTTGACCGGGCACGACTGCTGCCACAGGACCTGGCCGATCTTGGCGTACGCGACGATCAGGCGGTCCGCGCCGCCCTTGTCACCGAACTGGTGGATGTACTCGCGCAGGTGCTTGATGACCTGGTCGCCGTCGCCCTGCTTCTCGTAGATGCCTGTCAGCGAGAACATCGCGTTGGCCGACTCCTGCGGCTTCTTGGTGCCGAACGTGCGGATGAAGTAGCGGGTGTCCTCGATCGCCTTGGCGTCGTCGCCGATGCCCTTGCGGTAGAACACCGCGTCGCTCATCGCGTCGTACGCGTCCTTCTCGCCGGCGTAGTTCTTGGCATACTGCTCGAGCTTGTCCGACGCGCGGTCGTAGTACGCGATGTCGCCGTAGGCCTTGCCGAGGCGGGCCACGGCGCGGGCGGTGACCTTGGACTTGGCGTAGTACTTCTCGAGCGTGTTGAACGCCGAGATCGCCGCGCCGATCGACTTGCCGTTCTCGAAGCAGACGCCGGCGTTGTAGAGCACCTCGTCGTTCTCGGGCGACTCGGGGTTGCGGTTGTAGATCTCCATGTACGACTGGCCGCAGGCCACGTACTTGGTGAAGTCGCCCGACTGCTTGGCGATCTCCTCGGTGTGCTCGGCGCGCTTGCGCAGCGACTGGCCCTTGAGCTTGGCCAGGGTCGCCTTGAGGTCGTCCTTGCCCTCGAGGAACTTCTGGTCGCCGTCGAGCTTGTCGACGAGCGCGAGCATCTCGTCGTACTTCTTCTGGCTGTTGTAGGTGTCGAGCAGCAGGTTGGCCGAGAACTCCGCGGTCTCGTGCTGCTTGTGGTTATCGAGGATGTCCATGAAGATCGGGATCGCCTCGTCGTAGTGGCTGTACCGGCGGTAGATGTTCGCCTTGAGGAACTTCATCCCGACGAGCTCGTCGTCCTTCGGGTCCTTGATGTAGTTGA
>DASWOO010000689.1:0-4402 GCA_036404335.1 Kofleriaceae bacterium | reverse complement strand
CGTCAGGACTTCAGGATCACCATGTCCTCGAGGACCAGGACGTCGAGGCCGCTCGTGAAGAACACGGCGAGCGCGTCCTCCACCGAGTGGATGATCGGCTTGCCCATGACGTTGAAGCTCGTGTTGAGCAGCAGCGGGATCTTGCCCTGACTCAGGAGCTCCGCCGCGTAGCTGGCGACGCTGCGCCCCGGCGGCAGCCGGTTCTCGAGGCCGCCGAGCGAGGTCAGCGAGCCGAGGGTCTCGGGCGACATCACCTCGCCGAGATAGGGCGACTGCAGCTGCGCGGGCGGCGCGGCCGGCGGGTGATCTTCCTGGTACGCGAGGAGCGCCGCGCCGACCGCGTTGCCGTCGTCGGCCGGCGCCGAGAACACGTGCAGCTGCGAGAACTGGGTCTCATCGAGGATCTCCTGGTTCAGCTTGCCATAGGGCGCCAGGCCCATGACCTTCCACTCCTCGCCGGCGAGCGGGTCGAAGCCGCAGGCCCAGCACAGGTGCCAGTAGAAGAAGCCGAGGCTGCCGGGGCCGACGCTCGCGCCGTGGAGCTCGGTGACCACCCCGCCCTTGTAGTGAAAGAAGGCATTCGAGGCGCGCTCGCCGCTGCCGTCGAGCACGGCGCACACCGCCTCGTCGAACGGGCTCGAGTGGCACGCGACGCTCGCGTGCGTGAGATGGTGATTGTACGTTCGCTCGATCACGCGGCCGGCAAACTGCGGGCTCGCCTCCACGAGGCGGTATCGCGCGTGAATCCCGCTGACCTCGCACGCCAGCACGTTCGCGCTGACGAGCCAGCGCATCCAGTTGATCAGGTAGCGCGTGCCATCGGAGTCGAGCGCGCCGAGGTCGATGCCCCGCGCGCGCAGGGCGGCCGCGACCGGTGGAGGAATCGGATCGAGCTCGCCGGCGTTGATCGCGTCGAGCGCCTGGACCATCGGCATGATGCGGTATTGCTTCGACCAGGTCTGCGCCAGCACGATCTCGGCGCCCGGCTCGCAGTACTTCTTGATCAGCCGGTGGATGCGGTTGACGTCGTCGGGCGGGCTCTGGATCGCGCGCTTGCTCTGCTGATAGCGCTCGGTGCCCTCCGCGAACACGATCTCGCCCGTCGAATTGACGATCGCGAGGCCGGAATCGTGAAACGAGCACGACAAGCCAAGATAGTTTCGCATCCAGACTACATGTTTTCGTGCGTGTGTGATCGCGGTCAATTCGCGAGTTTGCCGAATCGACGACGCGCGCGCCGCGCCGTAAGCTCGACGGTGATGTCACGCGACCGCGAGCTCGAGGCGGCGATCGCCGCGGATCCGGAGGATCCGGCGGGCTACCTGGTCTATGCCGATCATCTGCAGGCCGCGGGCGATCCGCGCGGCGATCTGATCGCGGTCCAGGCCGCGCGCGCCGCCGATCCCGAGTCCCGCGAGCTGGCAGCGGCCGAGACCGCGCTGTTCGCGGCGCATCGCCGGATGCTGTTCGGGCCCGAGACCGCGCACGCCCAGGTCGAGTGGTCCCACGGGTTCTGGCGCAGGCTGTATCTCGGCGGGCGCCCTGGAGCAACGGCCCTGGACGAGCACGCCGCCCAGCTGCTGGCCTGCCCCTCGGCGAAGTTCCTGCGCGCGCTGCACTGCGAGGGGCCGTTCACGCCGGGCGTGCTGGCGCAGGCCGCGCCGCGGGCCGCCACGCTGCGCGAGCTCGAGGTCTCGCTCGCCCCGCAGGCCGCGTTTGCCGACGAGGACCTGGGCGCGCTCGCGCCGCTCACCCGGCTGCGCGGCCTGGTGCTGGGCTCGTGCGAGCCGGTCACCGCCGGCGGCACCGCCGTGCTCGGCGAGCTGCGCGCGCTCGAGCGGCTCGACCTGCGCAACTGCCCGCTGACCGATGCGATCGCCGCGACGCTCGCGACCCTGCCGCTCGGCGACGTGACGTTCGACGCGGTGTCGGCGGCGTTCTCGGCGGACGGCATGCGCGTGCTGGCGCGCGCGCCGCTGCGCCGGCTGCACCTCGGCACCGAGCGCGTCGACGATGCGATGGTCGCCCCGCTCGCCGCGCACCCGACGCTGGCCAATCTCGAGCTCAACGGCGCGGTGCTGACCGCGGCCGGCGTCCGCGCGCTCGGCAGCGCGGTCCGGCTGCGCCGCCTCCGCCTGGCGTCGAGCACGATCGACGGCCGCGACCTGGCGATGCTCGCGCCGCTCGCCGGCCGGCTCGAGTCGCTCAGCCTCAACCACTCCGACGAGCTGTCCGACCCGGCGTGCGAGGCGCTCTCGGCGTTCGAGCGGCTCGCGTTCCTCGACGTCGCCGCGACGGCGATCACCGGCGCCGGGCTGCGCGCGCTGGGCCGGATCGGCTCGCTCGCCCAGCTCGATCTGGCGTTCCTGCCGCTCGACGACGCCGACCTCGCCGCGCTCGCGAGCCTGCCGGCGCTGCGCTGCCTCAACCTGGCCTACACCCAGCTCACCGACCGCACGCTCGACACGCTGGCGCGCCTGCCCCGGCTCGAGAAGCTCGACCTCGCCGGCACCAAGATCACCGCGGCGGCGATCGACGGGCTCGCGGCGATGCCCGCGCTGCTCGAGCTCGGGCTCTCGGACTGCGACGGCGACGCGATCGAGCGCGCCTACGACCGCCCGCAGTGGCATGTCACCACGCGCGAGCTGATCGACCTCGACGACGGGCTCAGTGCGGCGTGGTGAGCGTCTCGGGCTTGACGTTGAGGTTGTAGCGCTCCTGCGCGATGTGGCGAATCGCGCTGGCGAAGCTCGGATTGTCGCGGAGGATGCGGCTGAAGTCGGCCTTGGCCGGCACGTAGAGATCGGTCGGGCTCTTGGCGCGGCAGCTCGCGGTGCGCGGCGTCGACGTGAGCACGCCGACCTCGCCGAACACGTCGCCGTCGGTCAGGAGCTTGATCACCTCGCCGTCGTCCCCGACGATCTCGATCTCGCCCTGCTCGATCAGGTAGAGCTCGCGGCCGATCTCGCCCTTGGCCACCACGCATTCGCCGGCGGCGACCTGCTTGGGCTTGAGCGCCATGATCACCTGCTCGAGGAACACCGGGTCACCATCCTTGAACAGCGGCGACTGCTTGAGCACGTCGGCGGTGACGACCTCGAACCAGCGCCGGCCATCGGCGGCGATCATCTCGGCGGCCGCCTTGGGGCCCCACGTGCTGCGGACGTAGTTCGGGAAGTCGGCCGGCGTCGCCGCCCAGTAGTCGAGGATCGGCTGGGCGATCTGCCACGCCGCCTCGACGAGGTCGCCGCGCGAGAACAGCGTGGCGTCGCCGTGGGAGCACGCGTACAGCATCACCTCGTAGCCGGTGTAGCGCGACGCCTTGAACGCCTCGCCATAGCCAAACTTCATGTGCACGGGCTGGAGTTGCATCTGCGGGCCCGGGATCTTGGCCTGGAACTGGATCTCGATGCCCTGGTCGGGCTGGATGTGAAAGATCAGCCGGTTCGCGTTGAGGCTGTTCACCGGGGTGCCGCGGAAGATCACCTCGGGCGCCTTCTTGAACTCGACGACGATCTCGGTGCCGCGCTTCCACAGCGCCTTGCCCGAGCGCAGGTAGATCGGCACGCCCTCCCAGCGCCAGTTGTCGACGTGGAACCGCGCGGCCGCGTAGGTCTCGGTCTTCGACTCCGGGTTGACGTCCTTCTCCTGGCGATAGCCCGGCTTGTCGAGCGACGGCCCGTACTGGCCGCGCACCGCGTTGGCGGCCACCTCCTCGGGCGCGTAGTGCCGGACCGACTGGAGCAGCTTGGCCTTCTCGTTGCGGATCGCGTCGGGCTCGAACGAGCCGGGCACCTCCATGCACAGATACGCGAGCATCTGGAACATGTGGTTTTGCATCATGTCGCGCAGCACGCCCGACGAGTCGTAGTAGCCGCCGCGGCCCTCGACGTCGACCGCCTCGGACACGTTGAACTGGATATTATCGATGTAGTTCTTGTTCCACAGCGGCTCGAACATCCCGTTCGAGAACCGGAACGCGAGCAGGTTCTGGACGGTCTCCTTGCCCAGGTAATGATCGACCCGGTAGATCTGCTCCTCCTGCCAGTTCGCGAGCACCTCGCGGTTGAGCTTGCGCGCGGAGTCGAGGCTGGTCCCGAACGGCTTCTCGACGATGATCCGCTTCCAGCCCGGGCCGTCCTTGAACCCGCTGGCGTGCAGGTTGTCGCACAGCAGGCCGAAAAACCGCGGCGCGACCGCGAAGTAGAACAGCACGTTGCCGCCCGCGCCGATCTCGGCATCGAGCCGCCCGACCTCGGTCTTGAGCGTCGCGAATACCGACATCTCGCTGAAGCTGCCCGGCACGTAGTGGAACCGACTGACCAGCTTGTCCCACACCGCCTGATCGAACACCTGGCGGGTATGGAACTTCTGGATCTCGGCGGTCATCCGCTCGCGGAAC
>DASWOO010000688.1:0-2247 GCA_036404335.1 Kofleriaceae bacterium | reverse complement strand
GCGGTCAAGATTGCGAGGTCAGCCGTGCGGCGTGCCACGCGAGGTGGTCGGCGACGAAGCTCTGGATGAACCAGTAGCTGTGATCGTAGCCGGCGTGGCGGCGCAGGGTCAGGCGCTGGCCGGCCGCGCGGGCCGCGGCCTCGAGCGCCTCGGGGTGGAGCTGGCTGGTCAGGAACTGATCGTCCAGGCCCTGATCGACGAGGAGCTCGCCGGGGTACGGCGCGCGGCCGAGCAGCACGCTGGCGTCGTACGCGGCCCAGCGCGCGCGATCGCCGCCGAGGTACTTCGTGAACGCCCTCTCGCCCCACGGCACGGCCACCGGGTTGGCGATCGGCGCGAACGCCGAGACCGAGCGATAGCGATCGGGGTTGCGCAGCGCGATCACCAGCGCGCCGTGGCCGCCCATCGAGTGGCCGAAGATGCCGCGGCGATCGTCGACCGGGAAGTGGCGCGCGATCACCGCGGGCAGCTCGTCGACGACGTAGCTGTACATCCGGTAGTGCGGCGCCCACGGCGCCTCGGTCGCGTCGACGTAGAACCCCGCCCCGACGCCGAAGTCCCAGCTCGCGGCGTCGCCCGGCAGGTCGAGGCCACGCGGGCTGGTGTCGAGCGTGACCAGCACCAGGCCGAGCTCGGCGGCCAGGCGCTGGGCGCCGGCCTTGAGCGCGAAGGTCTCCTCGCTGCAGGTCAGGCCGGCGAGGTAGTACAGCGCCGGCAGCTGCGTGCCCTCGGCGTGGGGCGGGACGTACACCCCGAACCTCATCTTGGTGCCGGTCGAGCTCGACGCGTGCGCGTAGAAGCCCTGCGTGCCGCCGAAGCAGCGCTGCTCGCTGCGCGTCTCGATCTGCGTCATGGCCGACGACTGTATGGTGATCCCAACAGGAATCGAACCTGTGACCTACGCTTTAGGAAAGCGTCGCTCTATCCAGCTGAGCTATGGGACCGCGTGCGCGAATCTGCCCGACGCCGGGGCGATCTGCAAGCACTACGGCTTGTCGGACAGGTGGCCGAGGCAGTCGAGCAGCGGGCCGCACTGGGGCTCCTGCTGGAAGCAGACCTCGAGCACGCGAACCTGGCGCGACGAGTATGCGTGCGACTTGCAGTCCTCGATGAACTTCTCGGTGTTCTTGGTCTGCACGGCGGGCGCGGTGTCGCGATCGAACGCGGGCTTGTCGAGCTTGCCGGCGGCGAGTTCGGCCCGGGCGTCGTCGACGGCGCACGCAGTGATCTTGGGCCCGAGCTGGTCGCACGCGGCGTCGCGGCGCTGCTCGATCGCCGGGCGCGGGGCCGCCGGGCGCGGGGCGGGCGCGACGGCCGGCTGCACCGGTGCCGGCGCGGGCGCGGGCGCGCCGCCGCACGCGGCGAGCGCGACGATCAGGACGAGCCTAGTGCGCACGCGGGTCTCCTTCGCTGCCCTCATCGTCGAGCGGCGGCAGGCACGTGGCCTCGAGCTGCTGCGAGGTCGACACGCGGCGCACGCAGTCGGGCAGCGTGGCGGGCGCCTGGCGGCAGCTGGCCAGCACCATCGCGGTGTTGTCGGCGACGGCCTCGTCGACGCGCTTGGGCTCGCGGGCCTGGGCCTCGGCGCGATACAGCTGCTCGATCTTGCCGCGCACGGCGTCGCAGCGCGGCTCGCCGGTGGACGCCGCGACCGGCGCCGGCGCGCCGGGCTGGACGTGCGACGCCGGGCCACCGCACGCCGCGAGCGCGACCATCATCGTGAAGCCCACCGCGCGCCGGATCATGGTCACGAGCCTACCACCACGTGGAAGCCTTCGACCGCCCACGGCGGCTGGGCGATCCGGCGGCGGTCGGTGAGATCGAGGTGCATCGGCGTGATGCTGTTCCAGCCCTGGGCGATCGCGACGCAGTCGCTGCCCTCGACGTCGTCGTGGCCTGCCGGACCGCCGCCGACCCAGTAGTACGGCCGGCCGCGCGGATCGGCGCGCTCGGCGACGTCGTCCTTGTAGACCCGGCGGCCGAGCACGGTCCACTGGTAGCGATCGGTCGGCGCGCCCGGCATGTTGACGTTCAGCACGGTGCCGGGGGGAATCGGCTCGCCGATCGCGGCCCGCACCACCGCCGCCGCGAAGTCGAGCGCGCGCCCGGCGTCCTCGGCGCGCGGCGCCAGCGAGCACGCGATGCCGGCCGCGCCCCGCAGCGCGCCCTCCACCGCCGCCGCGACCGTGCCTGAATAGAACACGTCGCTGCCGAGGTTGTAGCCGTCGTTGACCCCGGACACGACGA
>DASWOO010000687.1:0-5082 GCA_036404335.1 Kofleriaceae bacterium | reverse complement strand
TCTGGGTGAACACCTGATCGCCGAACACGCCGAGGTACCCCGGGTCGTCGCGCAGCCGCAGCTCGACCAGCAGCTGGGCGAGCACGGCGCGGGCGCGGACCTCGGCCGGCTCGTCGCCCGGCGGGACCGGCCGCTCGACGACATTGATCAGGGTAGCACCCCGGATGCCAGGGCTGGCGAGCGCCAGCTTGACGCTCCAGGCGCCGAGATCGACCGCGAACACGCGACTGGCCATGACTTAGTCTTCCCTCATGAACACCCAGGCCCCCTTGGGCGCGGGCGGTTTGCGTACGTTCTGCGGGACGACCTTGGTGTCCCACACGCCGGTGATCGTGGTGCGGATCGCCGGGAACACCGGCGAGCCATCGGCCATGCGCTGCTTGCGATCGATCTCGCCCCAGGCCTCGACCCGGTAGGTCCGGCGCGCGCCGCCGCTGAGGATCTGATCGACCGAGGCCTGCTTGAGCTCGAGGCCCAGCTTCTGGCCGTTGGTCATCGCGCCGACTGCGCCGGAGTTGACGGCGCTGGACGCCGCGCTGCCGGCCAGCGAGCCGGTCTGGCTGGCGAGCGAGCCGAGCGACGAGGTCGGATCCTTGACGAACGCGACGAAGTCCTTGGTCGCGGTGAAGTTCTCGCCGAACTCCTTGGCCTTGGCGACCAGGTTGGCGAGCTGGAACAGCTTGATCGGATCCTGGACGACCGGATCCTGCGGGTTGGCGGCGGTCAGCTGGAGCACCGCGGCGATCAGCTGGACGTTGCTGAGCGACGCGACGTTGATCTTGCAGCCGCCGTACACGGTGAACGCCGAGCCGAACAACGTCCAGAACCGGTCGTCGACGCCGCGGATCAGCTTGGCCTCGCCGATCGTGTCGAGGTAGTTGTTCTTGGGCTTGTAGAAGTCCTTGAGGTTCTCGTAGCCGTAGCTCTCGCTGACGCCGCGCTGGCCGACGACCGTGGTGTCGGTGTCGAGGTAATCGATGATCGCGGTGGCCTGGGTCTGGCGGTCGCGGCGGTAGCCGTCGGCGTCGGGGTCCTCGAACACCGGGTCGTACGCCGGGAACTGCATCAGCGCGGTCAGCTCGCTCAGCAGGACGGTCTGGCTCGAGGCGTTGCCGCAGTTGAGGTTGATCTTGTCGTCGTCGGTCGTGATCGGGCCGGTGATGCCGCACGTGCCGATGTCGGCGCCCAGGCCCTTGGTGTTGGCGCTCGACAGGCCGATCGCGGCCTGGACCTCCTCGGGGTTGCCGCAGAACGCGAGCAGGATCTGGTCGGCGAAGTCGGTGACCCGGATGCCGAGCCCGGCGAGCTGCTTGACGTTGTCGAGCCGCTGCTGGACCCGGATCACCAGCTCGGCCATGCTCGCCGCCGAGCGCGCGAGGAAGTGCGAGCGCATCTGATCGCGGTAGTTGGCCGCGGCCATCATGTCGATGTTGGTCGAGGTCCCGAACTCGTTGGTGATCGCCAGGGTCACCGCGATCGCGATCATCACCGCGACCAGCGCGATGCCGCGCTGGCGGTTGCGCTTGCGGCGCTTCGGCGACGGCAGCGGCCGGTTGCCGATCGTGCGCTCGCGGAGCAGGAAGTCTTTGATCGCGGCGAGCATCAGGTCCCCGTGTTGACGAGTTGTTCCTGCATCCAGATCCGCGCCTGGCTGGACAGCTTGGTGTCCTTGCCGTCGGGCCCGCGGACCGTGATCGTGATCCGGACCCGGCTGGGCAGCCAGCCCTTCTGACCGTCGGCCTGCATCGTGTTCCAGGTGTCCTGCCACTCGTTGTTCTTCCAGTTCCAGAACTCGAGCTTGGCCGCGAGGATGTCGTGGACGAGGATGTCGTAGTCCGCGGGCTCCATCTCGGGCAGCTCGTTGGACTGGCGGCGCTGCTCGCGGCGGATCCAGTTGGTGACGCCCGACTTCACCTGGTCGTCCTTGGCGATGTACGAGATCACGGTCTGCTCGGACTCGTTGGCATCGGCCCACAGCGGGCGGTGGCCCATCGTCGAGAACCGGATGTCGGGGAACTTGAAGCTCGACTTGGCGACGAACAGGGTCCGCGGGTTGACCGCGTTGGTGTCCTCGTTCTTCGACAGGTAGGCGGCCTCGAAGTCGCGCACGACCCGGCCGAGCGCCATCCGCAGCTCGTGGTTGCGCTCCTCGTAGGCCTCGAACGTTCGCTTGCTCTGCGACGTGTTCGAGATCGTGGTCCAGGCGAGGGTCATCATCACCGCCATGACCGCGACCGAGATCATGATCTCGAGCAGCGTCATGCCGGCCTGGGGATCGCGACGCGCGCGGCTCATCGCGTACCTCCCGGGCTGGTCGTTCGCCCCGAGCCCGAGCCCGAGCCCGAGCCGCGCCCCGAGCCGCTACCCGAGCCAGAGCCCGAGCCCGAGCCGGTCTGCTCGACCGAGCCCATGCCGTTGAGCACCTTGTCCATCGACGCGGGGTCGGTCAGGAACTGGACGACGGTGATGTCGCGGTCGCTGCCGAGCACCTTCCACTTGATCGTCAGCGTCACCTTGCGGATCGTGACCTTCAGGATCTCCTGGAACATCGAGTACTGGGTCTGGATCAGCGCCATGCCGCCGGCCGACGCGATGTCGCTGCCGGCGCCGGCTCCGGCCTTGGCGCTCGCGCCGCCGAGCCCGCCGAACTGCGCCAGCATGCCGCCGAGCGCGCTGTTCTGGAACGCGCCCGAGCCGGCGAGCTCGGCCAGGTCGGAGCCGAACGCCGAGCCGAGCTGGGCCGAGCCGGCCAGCGCCGCGGAGCCCGCGGCCGAGCCGGCGCCGGAGCCCTGGCCCATCGCGAGCTTCTGCAGGTCATCCCAGCTCGGCAGCTCGACGACGTCGATCTTGTACGAGTAGCGGATGTCGGGCCAGCCCTCGTCGATGAACGCCTGGTCCTCCTCGTGCAGCTCGGTGTCGGAGAACCCGTCGTGGATCATCTTCTCCTCGAGGTCGTACATCTTGCCGCGCGCCAGATCGGTCACCACGCCCATCATGTGGGCCTGCTGCGCGTTGAAGATGTTGCCGGCCGCGCTCTTGATCACCACGACCAGCGCGAAGCCGAGGATCGCCAGCGCGATCATGACCTCGAGCAAGGTGAAGCCGCGCGCGCTGGATCGCTGACATCGGCGGGTCATTTGCTGTCCTCGCGCTTGGCGTCCTTGTCGCCCATCACGTTCTTCAACATGTGATCGTTGACGTCCTTGAGCGCGCCGTCGTGGAGCTCGACCCGGCCGGTCAGGCCGTAGACCAGCACGCTGAACACCTCGCTGCCATCGGTCAGCTCGATCACCGACTTCTCGGACGAGCCCGCCGGGAAGAAGTAGATCGCGACCTGGCCCTTGGTCGCCGGCTCGTCGAGGTGGGCGACGAACACCTGCTTGAGCTTGATGCCCTTGTCCTTCTTGAGCTTGCGCTGCCAGCCCTTGCCGCCGGCGTCCCCGGTGACCGTGTCGGTCGCCGGCTTGCACAGCCGGTCGGCGACGTGGTGGCCAGCGAGCGCCGCGGCGCGATGGACCGACTCGAGCGGGTCGGAGCTGTCGCCGCCGCCCAGGCCCTGGGTCGACAGCGTGTCGAGCCGCTGCTTGCCGCGCGCCAGCTTGTCCTTGGCCTCGGCGTCCTTGTCCTTATTGCCGATCAGCTCGTTGCGCTGGATCGCGGTCGCGCCCTCGCACTGCTCGACGACGTACGTGCCGGTGTCGAGGTCGAGCAGCACGCGGTGCAGCTCGCCGTGCTCGACCGCGAGCTGGCTGGCGCGCCGGACGATCGCGGTCAGCTCGATCGAGTCGTCGACCAGGTCCGCCTTGCTGACCTGGCGGAACGCCGAGCGCACGATGAAGAACGCCCCCGCGATCACCGCGAGCACGACCATGATCTCGAGCACGGTCATCCCGCGCTCGGCGCGCGAAGCGGGCCGAGCGCGCCGATATGTCGATAGCTTGGTCATGGGCAGGGGCGTGAGCTCCACGAACGCGGCTTACTGCTCCCAGGACTTCAGGTCGTCCTCGGTGCCTTCCTTGTTGTCCGGACCGGGCGAGACGATCGCGATGCCCTTGGCGCCCGGCGGCAGGTTCGAGCCGCACATCATCTTGAGCGGCTTGCCCCACGAGTCGTTCGAGTCATCGCCGTTCATGTACTCGTTGAGGTCGGCGAGCTTCTCGGGGCACGCCTTGTCGGGGTGCGCCGCCGACCACGCCGGGTAGGCCTCGAACGCGTACTTCTTGATCTTGAGCTTGGTGGTATCGACGCGCGACTCGCCGAACATCTTCATGACGCGCGGGCCGACGAGCAGGCCCATGACGAGGGCGAGGATCGCCAGCACGATCATGATCTCGAGCAGGGTCATGCCGCGCTGGGCACGGCGCAGGGAGCGAGCGAGACGATTACGAAGCTTGAGCATGACTTGGTCTCCTTTGAACGAGCGGGCTTACTTCGGTCCCGACAGCTGACCGAGGTCCATGATGGGCTGCAGGATGGAAAACACGACGAACGCGACGCCGCCGCCCATGATCACGAGCATGAGCGGCTCGAGCAGCGCGGTGAACCGACCGAGCTTGGTGTCGACCTCGGAGTCGTAGGTATCGGCGACGCGCGCGAGCATCTGCTCGAGCTGGCCGGCCTTCTCGCCGACCGCGACCATGTGGATCATCGTCGGCGGGAAGTGCCCCGACCGCTTGAGCGTGACCGCGAGCGACTCGCCCTCGGTGACCGCCTTCTTGGCGTCGTCGATCGCGTGCTGAATCAGGACGTTCGAGACGATCTGCCGGGCGGTATCGAGCGCGCGCAACATTGGCACGCCGGACGACAGCATCGTGCCAAGCGTGCGCGAGAACCGGCTGACGTTGATCGTCCGCGAAAGCTCGCCAACCACCGGCAACTTCAGGAGAACCCCGTCGGTGGTCTCCTTGCCGTCCTTCGACTTCCGCCAGCGCATGAACAAGATGATTGCAGCGATCGAGCCAAACAGCGCGAGCCACCAGTAGTCGCGGAAGAAGTCCGAGCTGGCGATCAGCATGCGGGTGTTGATCGGCAGGGTCTTGCCCTGCTGCTTGAACATCGACGTGATGTTCGGGATGACCTTGA
>DASWOO010000686.1:0-15103 GCA_036404335.1 Kofleriaceae bacterium | reverse complement strand
AGACCACGCCGAGGGTCCCGGTGGTCTGCATCCGCAGGCCGCGCGCGGTCGGATCTGGGTGGTAACCGAGCTTGTCGGCATTCTCCAGGATCTTGGCGCGCAGCGTCGCAGAGAGCCGCTCGGGGTGATGGTACGCATTCGAGATGGTAGCCGGCGAGACGCCCACCAGACGCGCGAGATCTTTCAATCTGGCGCGCGGCTTTCTAGGCTTGACGGACACGGCAGCTATGATACTTAGGGTAAAACGATTTATCTACATCAAAGTAAGTCCGCCGCTCCGGGGTGGACATCGAGAGATGTAACAGCGTATTACCCGTTCGTTGCTTTTGGAGGACACATGAAGACAGCGCTCACACTTGGCCTTACTGTACTGGCACTGTTCACGGCCGCTCCCGCCCACGCGGGAGTCACGCTCTCCTTCGCCTGTGACTCCACCGGTAAGGGCTACGATACCTGTAAGGCCGGCGCCGACGCCTGGGCCGCCAAGACCGGCAACACGGTCAACGTGATCCAGGTCCCCAACGAGACCGGTGATCGCCTCGCGCTCTACCAGCAGCAGCTGGCGGCCGACAGCTCCGACGTCGACATCTACATGATCGACGTGGTCTGGGCCGGCCTGATCGGCTCGCACCTCCTGGACCTGACCAACCAGGTCCCGGCCAAGGAGGTCGCCGCGCACTTCCCGGCGATCGTCCAGAACAACACGCTCAACGGCAAGCTCGTCGGCCTACCCTGGTACACCGACGCCGGCGTCCTGTACTCGCGGAGCGATCTGCTCGCGAAGTACGGCTTCAAGGCGCCGCCCAAGACCTGGGACGAGCTCGGCACGATGGCCAAGAAGATCCAGGACGGCGAGCGCGCGGCGCACCCGCTGTTCCAGGGCTTCGTGTTCCAGGGCAAGAACTACGAGGGCCTGACCTGTGACGCGCTCGAGTGGCTCGCCAGCTCCGGCGGCGGCACGATCCTCGATCCGAGCGGCAAGATCACCGTCAAGAACCCGCAGTCGGTCGCCATGCTCAAGATGGTCCAGGGCTGGGTCGGCACGATCACCCCCGAGGCCGTGACGACGTACGCCGAGGAGGAGGCCCGCAACGTGTGGCAGGCCGGCAACGCGGCGTTCATGCGCAACTGGCCCTACGCCTACGCGCTCGGCCAGGCCGACGGCAGCGCGATCAAGGGCAAGATCACCGTGTCCGCGCTCCCGGCCGGCGCGAGCGGCAAGGGCGCCTCGACGCTGGGCGGCTGGCTGCTCGCGGTCAACGGCAAGAGCAAGCACGCCAAGGAAGCGGTCGATCTGATCCGCTACATGGCCGGCCCCGACGAGCAGAAGCGCCGCGCGATCAAGGGCAGCTTCAGCCCGACGATCGCCAGCCTGTACAAGGACCCGGAGATCCTGGCCGCGACGCCGTTCTTCGGCCCGCTGTACGACGTGTTCGTCAACGCGGTGGCGCGGCCGTCGACGGCCGCCAAGGCCAAGTACAACCAGGCGAGCACCGCGTTCGCCGGCGCGGTCTACAGCGTGCTGACCAAGAAGGCGACCCCGGACGACGCGATCAACGCGCTGGCGACCCAGCTGGCGCGCGTCAAGGGCAAGGGCTGGTAGCTCCCGCGACGATCTGACCGGGCCGCCCGGCTGCGGCCCCCCGCTTCGGCCTAAGGTGGCACATGCTCGATTTACCGGAGGGCGTCCCCGCGCCCGCGAAGCGGGGCCGAGGCAGGGCGGGGGGGCTGGAGCGCCGGCGCTCGCGCACCGCGCGCTGGCTGCTGCTCCCCACGCTGATCGCCATCGCGCTGGTCGGCGGCTATCCGCTGTTCCGCACGATCTATCTGTCGTTCACCGACTTCAACATCAACTCGGGTGATGACGCGAACTGGGTCGGGCTCGACAACTACTGGAACATCACCGAGGACGGCATCAATATCGGCCTGCTCGGAGACCCGGCGTGGTGGAGCTCGGTGTGGAACACCGTCGTGCTCACGCTCACCTCGGTCGGCGCGGAGATCGGGCTCGGCCTGGGCTTCGCGCTGGTCATCAACAGCAAGATCAAGGGCCGGGGCATGCTGCGCACGGCGATCCTCGTGCCGTGGGCGATCCCCACCGTCGCGAGCGCGCAGATGTGGAACTGGATGTACCAGGACAGCCTGGGCATCGTCAGCTCGTGGGGCCGGAGCCTGGGGTTCCTCGAGGTCGGCCAGTCGCTGGTCGCCAACCCGAACACCGCGCTGTGGGCGCTCGCCGCGGTCGACGTGTGGAAGACCACGCCGTTCATGGCGCTGCTGCTGCTCGCGGGGCTGCAGAGCATCCCGGCCGACCTCTACGAGGCCGCGCGGATGGACGGCGCGAGCCGGGTCAGGCAGTTCTGGCACATCACCTTGCCGCTGCTCGCGCCCGCGCTCTTGGTCGCGGTGATCTTCCGGACGCTCGACGCGCTCCGGATCTTCGACATGCCGTACGTCGTGAAGGGCAACGCGCCCGAGACCATGACGATGAGCATCTACGCCCGACAGCAGATGATCGATAACGCGCAGTTCGGCATGGGCTCGAGCGTGAGCGTCGTGATCTTCCTGGTGATCATGATGTTCACGGTCGCGTACATGACCGCGTCGCGCGTCGACTTCGAAGGGAGCCAGTCATGATGAAGCGCCTCGGCAACGCCGTGTTCCAGGCCGTGTTCTGGCTGGTCGTGGCGATCATCCTGTTCTACGTGCTGTTCCCGTTCTACTGGGCGATCAAGACCAGCCTGACCCCGTCGGGCGAGCTGGCCGACACCGCGCTGCACTGGTTCCCGGATCACCCGACCCTGAGCAACTACGTCGAGGTGTTCCGGGCCCAGCCGTTCGGCCGCAATCTGTTCAACAGCCTGATCGTGTCGATCGGCACGGTGCTGGTCAGCCTGGCGCTCGCGGCGCCGGCCGCCTACGCGCTCGGCAAGTTCCGGTTCAAGGGCAAGCGCTCGCTGCTGTACGCGATCCTCGCGGTCAGCGTGTTCCCGCAGATCGCGCTGCTCCCCGGCCTCTACGCCGTGGTCAAGTGGCTCCACCTGTACAACTCGTGGGGCGCGCTCGTCCTGAGCTACCTGATCTTCACGCTGCCGTTCACGGTCTGGACGCTCACGGCGTTCGTGCGCCAGATCCCGACGGAGCTCGAAGAGGCCGCGATCATGGACGGCGCCACCCCGCTCGTCGTGCTGTTCCGCGTGCTGCTGCCGGTGATGACCCCGGCGCTGGTCACCACCGGCCTGCTCGCGTTCATCAACGCGTGGAACGAGTTCCTGTTCGCGCTGACGTTCACGTCCGACGACCGCGCCCGCACCGTGCCGGTCGCGATCGGCATGTTCACCGGCAACTCCGAGCACGAGAGCCCGTTCACGCTGATCATGGCCGGCAGCGTGATGGTCACCGTGCCCCTGGTCGCGCTCGTCCTGATCTTCCAGCGGAAGATCGTCGAGGGCCTCACCGCCGGCGCGGTGAAGGGCTGATCGCGACGACGGCGCGCCCGCGGCGCGCCTGACGGGCGACTACCGGTTGCCCGTCCAGTTGTTCCCGCCGCCGTCGACGTACGAGAAGCCGGTCGAGTACTGGTCCTTCGAGAACATGTTGGAGCCGGTGACCCGGCTGCCCGTGATGCTCGAGTTGCGGAACGTGATCGAGCCGGCCGCGCCGACCTTGCCAGCCTTGTGGCTGTCATTGGCGATCACGCCGAAGTCGCCCGACTTGTTCATCGTGATCCGGACGCCGTCGAACACGGTGTCGAGGATCGACTGCCCGGCGATCGTCTGGATCAGGACGCCGTAGAACACCGGGTCGATGATGTCGATGTTCGTCAGCCGGATGCCGGTGAACAGGTTCGACGTGTTGGGATCGGCCGCGAACAGCCAGACCGCGCCCCACTTGCGCTTGGGGTTGGTGGCCGGGTCCGAGTCCTCGTCCCACCACATCACGCCGCCGCAGCGCTCGATCGTCATGTTGGTGAAGGTCGTGATGCCCGAGAACGCGAACTGCGGCACGAACTCGTTGTCGATCGTCAGGCCCGGGTACTTGAGCGTGTCGTGGACGTACGAGTCCTCGACGAGGTTGTCGTGGCCGCCGTAGACCGCGAAGCCCGCCGCGCGCCAGATCAGCGACGCGGTGTCGTTCTGGAACACGTTGCCGAAGTCCTCGCCCTGGCCGAGGTCCGTCGACGACCACATCGCGAAGCCGTCGTCGCCGTTGTTGCGCACGGTCGAGTTCAGGATCTTGGAGTTGCGCGTGCCGTTGCAGAAGTTGATGCCGTCCGCCATCGTGTTGCGGAACCGGATGTCCTTGAACAGCAGGTTGCTGGCGCCGGTGACCCAGGCGCCGACGACCCAGCGCTCGGCCCACACCCGCTGGATCGTGGTGTTCGACTGCAGGTTGCCGCCGAACGCGCGGCCGCTGCCGTCGACGCGGGTGTCGTACGAGCCGAACATCGCGAAGTCCTGGAACGTCGAGCCGCTGCCGCTCACCTGGAAGCCCCACGAGGTGTTCTTGGTGCCGCCGGCGGTGACCAGCTTGGTGTGCCACATGCCCGCGCCCTGCACGGTGATGCCACCGGGCAGCGTGATGATGTTGCTCATCTGATAGGTCCCGGCCGGTAGGAAGATGCCCGGCTTGGCCCCGCTCACGGCCGTGTTGATCGCGGTCTGGATGTCGTTCTGCGTCGAGCCGGTCACGGTGACGTAGCCGGCCGGCGCGGTCAGCGGCGCCGCGACGAGCTCGAGGTCCGCGAAGTCGACGGTGATCGCCGGGCTCGCGTTGACCGGCTGGAGCCGGACCACGTCGCCCGCGTGGATGACGACCGCGCCGGTCGCCGACAGCAGCGCGTTGCCCTCGTCGTACATGTGGTGCTGGTCGGGGTGCGCGGCGTCCTTGACGTTCTGCGCCGCGTGCAGGTCCGCGTTGGTCCGGCCCGAGTACAACCAGGCGAAGTCACCGCTGACCGCGATGCGCGCGACGGCGGTCGGGTTCGTGCCCACGTACACGTCGAGCGCGTTCGAGCTGCCGTCGGGCACGCTGTAGCGCACCACGATCGAGTTGGCGTTGACCCGGCTGGTCCACTGCACGTTCTGCGACGAGCCGGTCAGCGTCACGGCCTGGCGGCCCGACGCCTCGCCCGACAGCGTGCCCTCGGACCAGGTGCCGGTCTCGAGCTTGCCGTTGGTGGTGCCGGCCTCGGCCTCGTACTCGTCCCACGGCACGTTGGCGCCGCGGCCGACGAACACCGTGCTCGCCAGCGTGTTGTTGGTCTCGTTGGTCTCGGCCACGACGTTGGTCGCGTCGGCGGTCGCCGACAGGTTGGTGTTGCCGTTGACCGCGGTCCAGGTGCCCGAGAGCGCGACGTTGGCGGTCGCGCCGGCGGCGATCGCGCCGGCGGTGCCGTTGAGCGTCGTCGTGCCGATCGTCAGCCGGGTGATCGAGCCGGCCGCCGCGGCGGTGGTGCCGCGGTTGTTGACGGCCACGGTGAAGCTCACCGCCTGGCCCGCGGTCGGGTTGGCGGGGCTGGCGGTGATGCCCAGGACCTGGAGATCCACGCCGGCGATCTGCGCCACGGTGAACGCCTTGGACAGCGTGTTGTTGGTCTCGTTGCCCTCGGCGATCGTGTTGCCGGTATCGACCGTCGCCAGGACCGTGTGCGCGCCCGCGCTGCCGACGAACGTCGTGGTCGCGGTGACGGTGGCGGTGCCGCCCGCCGCGATCGACGCGCTCGAGGTCCCGGTCGCGACCTGCGCCCCGTCGACCTGGAACGACACGCCGTAGGTGGTGGCCGGGCTGGCCGACGAGCCGGCGTTGTTCACCAGCGCCGCGAAGGTGATCGCGTCGCCTTCCTGCGGCGGGTTGTGCGCGGCCGAGATCGTGACGTCGCTGACCTTGAGGTCGGCCTGGACGCCCCAGACCTCGAATTCGGCGACCTGCGCGCCGGGCGCGCCGGAGTTGGCGGTGAACGACAGCTGGACGTAGCGCACCGTCGCGGTCAGCGAGGTGGTGACCGCGTTGACCGGCGGCGCGAAGTCGTGCGGCGCCGAGCCGGACAGCGTGGTGAACGACGTCGCCGTCGAGCTCTTGCCGAGGATCGAGTAGGTCTGCGTCCGCGCGCCCCACGCCGAGTCCGGGTTGAGCTTGACCACGACCTGGGTGATCGGGGTGTCGGCGCCGAGGTCGACGGTGAGCTGGGAGACGGCGGCGCCTTCCCAGTAGCTGTTACCGGTGACGTCACCGTCGTTGGCGTTGGCGGCCACGTAGATCTGCGTGACGCTGCTCGCGGTGATCGGCTTGTGCAGCGCGACGTTGCTCGCCGGGCCCGTGCCCGTCGTGCCCGCGCCGGTGCCAGACAGGCCGACCGTCAGCGGCGAGCCGCTGTTGTTGACCGTCAGCGTGGCGCTGCGCGCGCCCGAGGCGGCCGGCGTGAAGCTCACGCTGACCGTGCAGGTGGCGGCCGCGGCCAGGCTCGCGCCGCAGGTGTTGGTCTGGGCGAACTCGGACGAGCCGGTGGTCACGCCGCTCAGGGTCGCCGTCGTCGTGCCGGTGTTGCGCACCGTCACGGTCTGGGTGCCGCTGGTGGTGCCGACGGTCTGCGACGCGAAGCTCAGGCTGGTCGGGCTCGCGGTGAGCGTGGTCGGCGCGAGGCTGCCCGGCCAGACTTCGAGCTCCGAGATCTGACCCGCGGGCCAGCCGGTGTTGCCGGTGATCGTGATGCGGACGTACTGGGCCGAGACGGCGGTGAAGTCCGCCGTGACGGTGTTGCCGGCGACCGCCGGGTTGAACACGCCGGCTGACGACGCGCGGGTCGTGAACGTGGCGTTGTCGGTGCTGGTCAGGACCGAGAACGGCTGGTTGCGCGTCGCCCAATCGGTGGACGGCGGCAGCTTGAGGATCACGCGGCCGACCGGGATGGCCGTGCCGAGGTCGACCGTCAGGCTCTGCGGGAAGCTGCCGTTGGCGCTCTCCCAGTACGAGCTCGCATCGCCGTCGACGGCGTTGGTCGCCGGGAACGGGCCGTTCGTGCTGCTGGCGGTGATCGGCTTGCCCTTGGCCTGGTTGCCGGACAGGACGACGCCGGTGCCGGTGAGGCCGATCGCGAGCGGGCTACCCGGCGCGTTGCTCGCGACGTTGAGCGACGCGGTGCGCGTGCCGCTGGCCGACGGGGTGAACGCCAGGGCGACGGTGCAGCTGGCGCCCGCCGCGAGGCTCGAGCCGCAACTGTTGGACTGGATCGCGAACTCGCCGCTGGTGCTGGTGACGCCGGTCAGGGTCGTCGCCGAGCTGCCCGGGTTGCTGAGGGTGATCGTCTTGGCCGCGCTCGCGGTGCCGGTGGTCTGGCTGCCGAAGTCGAGGCTGCCCGGGTTCGCCGAGAGCGCCGGGCCGGAGATCGTGCCGGTGCCCGACAGCGCCACGGAGGCCAGGCCGCCGAACGACAGCGAGGCCGAGCGCGCGCCGGCGGCCGACGGCTTGAAGGTGACGCCGACGGTGCAGCTGCTGCCGACCGCCAGGGTCGCGCCGCAGGTGCTGGACGCGACGAGGAACTCGGCGCTGCCCGTGGTGATGCTGCCCAGGTTGGCCGCGGCGGTGCCCGAGTTGGACACGGTCACGGTCTTGGCCGCGCTGGTCGTGGCCACGGCCTGCGCGCCGAACGCCAGGCTCGTCGGGTTGGCCGTCAGGGTCGCGCCGGAGTACGGGCCGGCCTTGATCGGGGTCGTGGTGATCCGCGCGTTGGCCGCGGGTGCGTTCGGGTTCGGGTTGCCGGGGTCGCCGGGGACCGACGGGAACGCGCCGCAGTAGGTCGAGCTCCAGCCCGAGTTGCCGGTGCCCGAGATGCCAAAGCCGGTGCCGAGGCAGTCGTACTGGCCCTGCAGCGCGACGCCGGTGGCGGTCACGTTGTTGAACACGGCCGAGCCGGGCGCCTGGAACTGCATGGCGAACGAGCCGGTGCCGTTGATCGTCAGGTTGTTGAACGTGACGCCGGTGATGTTCGAGTCGATGAAGTGCACCGCCTCGGCGATGCTGTCGTTGATCACGTTGTCGTTGACGTTGATCGTCGCGTTCATCGCGCCATCGCGCGCGTCGAACCACAGCGCGCCGACGCCGAACGCCCAGTTCTCGTCGATGCAACCCGCGCGGTTGAGCACGTTGCGCGCGATCAGGTTGGTGCCGGCGAGCGGCACCGAGGAGAACCGGTTGGCGTAGTGGATGCCGCCGCCCTGCCGCATCGTGTCGCTCACGACGTTATCGGTGACGTTGTTGGTCGAGCCGCCGTAGATCGCGATGCCGTTGGCGAACTGCGTGGTCTGGACCGTGTTGAAGCTGAACGTGTTATTCGCGTCCGCCGTCGACTCCGACCACATCGCGAGGCCGTCGTCGCCCGCGTTGCGGATCAGCGAGTTGGTGACCGTGCTGTTGGTCACGCCGCGGTGGAAGTTGACGCCGTCGGCGTAGAGGTTCTTGATCCGGCAGCCGGTGATGGTGAGCCGGTCCATCGGCCCGTCCATCCAGGCGCCGACCTTGGTGTGCTCGATCCACAGGTTCGACACGGTCGTGTTCGACAGCGCGCCGCCGATGCCGTTGACCTGGTCGTTATCGACGCGCGAGGTGGTCTCACCGAAGATGGCGAAGTCCTTGAGCGTCACGTTGTTGCTGGCGCCCGGGCCGCCGTTGATCGAGGTGTAGTTGCCGTAGACCCCGACGCCCAGGCCGTGCAGCACGGAGTACCAGGGGCCGGCGCCGGCGAGGGTGACGTTGTCGACGATGATGTGCCGGGTGACGTTGTACGTGCCCGGCGGGATCCAGACGGTCTTGCCGTGGTTGGCGGCGATCGCGGCGTCGAACGCCGGGCCGGAGTCCGCCACGCCGGTCGGGTCGGCGCCGAAGCTGACGACCGAGGCGGAGCCGGCGGGCTGGGTGTTCGGGTTGGCGACCTGCTCGAAGTCGGCGAGGTCGATCACGTACCAGGGCGCGGTGTCGCCGGCGTCGACCTGGAGCCGGACCTTGGTGCCGGCCGGCAGGTTCGAGCCGAGCCACGTCCGGTAGTCGTCGTAGAAGTGGAACGGGTTGTTGGTCGGCGTGTTGGTGAACTGATAGGAGCCGTATCGCCAGGAGTACAGGCTGGTCAGCGGCAGGCTGCCGAGCTTGGTGCCGTTGACGTACAGCGAGATCGTGGCGCTGTAGCCGGTCGCGCTCGCCTCGACGCCGCCGCCGCTGGCGGCGTCCGGGATGCTGTAGCGGAAGTCCGCCGCGTTGGCGGGCGCCGACAGCGTGAACTCGACGTACTTGCCCTGGCCGGAGAGCTGGACCGCCTTACGGCCCGACGCCTCGTACGCCAGCGTGCGCCAGACGCGCGACGACAGGATCGTGCCGTTGGTGGCCGCGGCCTCGGCTTCTTGCTCGACGTAGGGCAGGCTCGCGCCCACCGTGGCGGTGACCGCGGCTTGCTCCGGCGCGGATTCTTGCGGGGACGGATCGCCGCTACACGCGGCGAGCAACAAGCCGAGGCCTGTTGCAGAGATGATCGAACGCATCATGTGATGTTCGCTCCTGGGAGTTGGATAAATCGATTTACTAAGCTGCGTGGATGGGAGGACGATGACGGGGACGGGTGAGGAAGTTGTCGGGCGGGAGGACTCGAAAGCCGGCGCGGGCAGCACCATGAAGTAAATCGATTTATCAAGATGCGATGCGCTCTGTGACTGATCCAATACTCGCGCTCGATCAAGCATGAGTATTGGATTGTCGGGTTCAGACACTTACCTGATACGTCAGGCCAGATCAAGCCTGGACCGCCTCACGCGCTGACGACAACTCCACGAATGGTATCCGGGTCATCATGACGCGAGCGGACGAACGCGGCGCGTCACCTCCGAGCTAGCGACGACGTTTGCGACCGTGCCGCCGGCACCGCGGGAGCATCGTGATCCACCCCGCACGCGAGAGCGAACAGGCTTACAAGTCCGATCACTCCTCGTATGACGAGTGATCGATATTACGAACATCGCATCGAGCGCTGACACCCAATCGTTGGTCGGGTGGCGAAGTCATGAATCGATGTGTCCGCCGCGCCGGCGACCTGCGGCCAGGGCGAGCCGTCCCGCCCGGCGGTAACCCGTTACGGCTGGAATTCGAGCTGGGAGTGATGTATCACAGTAAATCGTTTTATGCAGCCGCGAACCGCCCGCGATCCCGTTCCTGGTGCGCTCCACCCCGTGAGGACGTACACACCAGCCATGAAGGGCCGACGAGAGCACGGCACGGGCGCGATCCGCGGCGCCATCTTCGATCTGGACGGCGTGATCATCGACACGGCGAAGTACCACTACCTCGCGTGGAAGCGGCTGGCCGACGAGCTCGGCATCCCGTTCACGAGCGAGGACAACGAGCGGCTCAAGGGCGTCAGCCGCGCGCGCTCGCTGGAGATCATCCTCGAGCTCGGCGGCGTGACCCTGGGCGAGGACGCCAGGGCGGCCGCGGCCGAGCGCAAGAACGGCTGGTACCTCGAGTCGATCCGCGACATCACGCCGGCCGACCTGCTGCCGGAGGTCGTCCCGCTCCTGACGTACCTGCGCACGCGCGGCGTGAAGATCTCGCTCGGCTCGGCCAGCAAGAACGCCGAGGTGATCCTCGACCGGCTGGCGATCGCGCCGCTGTTCGACGCCGTCGTCCACGGCGGCCACGTCGCGAAGGCCAAGCCAGACCCGGAGATCTTCCTGACCGCGGCCCGGGCGCTCGGTGTCCCGCCGGGCCAGTGCGTCGTGTTCGAGGACGCCAGCGCCGGCGTGGAGGCCGGCGTGCGCGCCGGGATGACGGTGATCGGCCTGGGCGATCCCGAGGTCCTGGCCCAGGCCGACCTGGTGATCCGCGACTTCACCGAGCTGAGCTTCCCGCTCGTGCTGGACGAGCCGTCATCGCCGGACTTCGTGCTGACGGCCCCGGGCTTCGACGCCGGCGCCGCCGAGCTCCACGGCAGCAAGTTTCTGCTCGGCAACGGCTACGTCGGCTACCGCGGCACGCTCGAGGAGTACGGTAAGGCGAGCCAGGTCGCGGTCACCGTGGCCGGGCTCTACGACCGGGCGGGCAGCGCCTGGCGCGAGCCGGTCAACGCGCCGAACGGCTTCTACACCGTGCTGGCCGTGGGCGATCAGGTGTTGAACGCGCTGGATCATGCGCCGGTCCGGCACCAGCAGACCCTCGACATGCGGCGCGCGGTCCACGGCCGGGAGAGCGTGTTCGAGGCCGGCGCGAACGAGATCTGGGTGAAGTCCGAGCGGTTCCTGAGCCTGGACGACGTCCACCTCATGGCGATGAAGTACCAGCTCCGGGCGACCCGCGCGGCCCGGCTGGTGATCCGGACCGGCGTGGACGGCGAGGTCTGGGACATCAACGGCCCGCACCTGACGTCGCTGCAGGCGAGCCAGGTCCCGGATCGGTTCGGCGATCGGCTCGTCGTCAACGCGCGGACCAACGAGGGCCACCGGCTCAGCGTCGTCGAGGCGATCGAGCTCGACTTCGGCAGCCAGCGCGTCGTGGCCGACGGGCCGAGCGTGCTGCGCGAGATCACGATCGACGTCGAGCCCGGCCGCGAGTACACGTTCTGCAAGCTCGTCTCGCTGTTCACCAGCCAGGACGGCGTGGACAGCCCCGAGGCCGCGGCGCTCGAGCACAGCGCGGCCGCCGTCCGGCGCGGCTATCGCGCGCTGTACCTGCGGCACGCCCAGGCATGGGAGGCGCGCTGGGCGAGCTCGGACGTCGTGGTCGGCGGCGATCCGGAGGCCCAGTTCGCGCTGCGCTACAGCATCTACCAGCTGTACCTCGCCGCGCCGGTCCACACCGACAAGCTCTCGATCCCGGCGCGCGGCCTGTCCGGCCAGACCTACAAGGGCGCGATCTTCTGGGACACCGAGATGTTCATGCTGCCGTTCTTCCTCTACACGAACCCGGCGCTGGCCCGGAACCTCGTGAAGTACCGCTGCCACACGCTCGACGGCGCCCGGCGCAAGGCCGCGGAGTACGGCTATCGCGGCGCGTACTACGCGTGGGAGAGCCAGGAGACCGGCGACGACGCGTGCACCGAGTTCAACGTGACCGACGTGTTCACCGGCCGGCCGATGCGCACGTACTTCCGCGACAAGCAGATCCACATCAGCGCCGACGTCGCGTACGGCATCTGGCAGTACTACCTGATCACCGGCGACGACCGCGTGCTGTTCGAGGGCGGCGCCGAGGTCATCCTCGAGTGCGCGCGGTTCTTCTACTCGTACGCGTACTACAAGAAGGACAAGCAGCGGTTCGAGGTCCTCGACGTGACCGGCCCGGACGAGTACCACGAGCGGGTCAACAACAACGCGTTCACCAGCGCGGCCGTCAAGTACAGCCTCGACACCGCGCTCCAGGTCCTGGCGCTGCTCGAGCGCAAGGACGCCCGGTATCATCACGCGCTGCTCGACCGGCTCGCGATCCGCGACGAGCTCGCCGGGATCCGCGAGATGTCGGAGGCGCTGTTCGTGCCCGCGCCCGATCCCGAGAGCCTGGTGATCGAGCAGTTCGACGGCTACGAGCGGCTGGAAGAGGTCAGCCTGGCGGAGCTCAAGCGCCGGATCCTGAACCCCAACGAGTACCTGGGCGGCGGCTGCGGCCTGGCGACCACCACGAAGATCATCAAGCAGGCCGACGTCGCGGCGATGCTGCACGTGTTCAAGAACGACCACTCCCAGGAGGTCAAGCGGGCCAACTGGGAGTACTACGAGCCGCGGACCGAGCACGGCTCGAGCCTGTCGGCGTGCATCTACGCGCTGGTCGCCGCCGACATCGGCAAGTCGGACTGGGCGTACGGCTACTTCATGAAGACCGCGACCGTCGATCTGTCCGGCGACTACAAGCGCTTCGTCGGCACGCTGTACATCGGCGGGACCCACCCGGCGGCCAACGGCGGCGCCTGGATGTCGGCCGTGCTCGGCTTCGGCGGGCTGAGCTCGGACGGCGAGCTGCTCAAGCTCAAGCCATCCCTGCCGTCGAAGTGGAGCTCGATCGCCTACCGTGTGCGGTTCCGCGGCCAGGCCTACCGGGTCGAGGCGACGCATCGCGACGTCACGATCACCGCCGCGCCGGGCAACGCCGCGGCCGCGTGGATCGAGGTGGCGGGCCGGCCGGTGGAGCTCGCGCCGGGCAAATCCGAGACGGTGGGCTGGTAGCGCCCGGGCGATGGAGCACGGCGTGGCCCGTGCTCGCTCGGGGTGGATGTGGGCCGAGGTCATGTGTAGACTCGGCTACACCTCGATGTGTGACTGGCCATCTTCGACGGTGGGCGCCGAGCTCGGCACGATCGCGACTGTCCGTGAGCGAGTCGTGAGTTTGCGGATCGTCACTTGCTAGTGACGCCCATCATAGCCGTCCCCGCGATCCCGTCGAGCACCACCGCGTCATTCATCCCCGACCTCGAGTCGCCGCTCGCCGCACTCCGCAGGATCGAGGCGCAACACCCGTTCTGGCAGAATCCGCTGCTCACGGCCTTCGCCCAGGGCACGCTGTCGCGCGATGATCTGCGTTATGTGTTCTCGCAGTATCACCTGTACTCGTCGAGCTTCACGCGCTTCATCGCCGCGCTGATCACCAGCTGCGACAACGATCTGTTCCGCGCGCAGCTCTCCGAGAACCTGTGGGAGGAGGGCGGCGGCTGCGAGCCCGAGCGCCGCCACGCGCAGATCTTCCGGCGCTTCCTGGCCGACTCGTTCGGCATCGACGTCGCGAGCCTCCACTACGAGCCCTTCACCCGCCAGTTCGTCCGCGAGTACCTCGACTGCGTGGTCCACGGCGGTACGGTCGCCGGCGCCGCGTTCCTGTCGCTCGGCACCGAAGGCATCGTGTCGCGGATGTACCAGATCATGCGCGCGGGGCTGCGCCAGGCCGGGATCCCCGACGGTGAGCTCGAGTTCTTCGACATCCACATCGCGTGCGACGACGCGCACGCCGCCACGCTCGAGAACATGATGCTGTCGTACGCGGGCGAGCCGGGCTGGTTCGAGACCTGCGTGGCGGCGGCGACCCGCGCGCTCGACCTGCGCGCCGAGTTCTTCACCGGGATCTACGATGCGCTGCGCCGGCGCCGGATCGAGCCGATGCTGCAGCGGATGCACGGCCACGCCTCGCTGGCGCGCGGGCTCGACGACCAGGACCTGGTCTGCCGCCCCGGCAACGACACCGTCCCGATGTACGCCAACGAGGTCGGCAAGCTCAACATCCAGTTCACCGTCGAGCGCCTGCCGGTCGCCGCCGAGGTGCTCGACCCGCGCATGGTCCGGATCCCCGCCGGCAAGTTCAACGAGAAGCACAAGCACGCGCACGAGACGCTGATCCACATCCTCGAGGGCAGCGGCCAGATCCTGATCGACGATCGCGTGCTGCCGGTCCAGGTCGGCGACACCGTGCTGGTGCCGCGCTGGGCGATGCACCAGACGCAGAACCTGGGCGATCGCGAGCTGCGGTTCCTCGCCGTCACCGACTTCGCGTTCAGCCAGCGCGCCTACCTCGGCGACGCGACCGCGTATCGCATGGAGGTCGACGTCGACGGCCTGCGCCGGCGCGCCGGGCACGCGTAGCTCGGCGCACGGCGATCGCGGCGTGGTACATCCGCGGGATGGCGCAGCTGATCGTGCCCGCGCCCGGCGGCCGGCTCGTCGACGTCGCGAAGCAGCACCTCGCGGTGCTCGCCATCGATCAGGTCGGCCCGGCGATCGCGCGCGGGGCGATCACGGTCGACGGCCGCCCCGGCGCGATCAACCAGCGCTTGGCCGCGGGCGAGCGCCTCGCCGTGGTCGGCGCGTTGCCCGACGCGCTGGTCCCCTCGGCCGCGCCGCTCCGGATCGTCGTCGAGGATGACGACCTGCTCGTCGTCGACAAGCCGGCCGGCATGCACGTCCACCCGCTCGGCGCGCATCGCGCCGGGACGCTGCTTAACGCGCTGCTGTGGCACGCGGGCGCCCGGCCCGACGATCCATGGGCGGCGTGGCGGCCGCGGCCGGCGCATCGCCTCGATCGCGGCGCGAGCGGCCTGCTCGTGATCGCCAAGCGCGCCGCGATCCACGACGCGATCCGCGCGCTGCTCGCG
>DASWOO010000685.1:0-3219 GCA_036404335.1 Kofleriaceae bacterium | reverse complement strand
GAGCTCGGCGCCGGTCGCGGCCATGGCGTCGCGCAGCTCACCGGTGCGCGCCGACCGGGGCTGCGCGACCGGCAGGCCCAGCTCGAGCGCGCAGAGCTTCACCGCCGGCGCGGTCAGCTGGCCGCCGCGGCCGGCCGGCTTGTCGGGCTGCGACACGACCAGCGCGACCTCGTGGTGCTCGTGCAGCGCGCGCAGGCACGGCACCGCGAACTCGGGCGAGCCCATGAACACCAGCTTCATCAGGCCGCCGCCTCGCCCCGGCTGCGCAGCTCGCGGATCGTCTGGGCGTAGTCCTTCGTGCCGAACACCCCCGAGCCGCTGACGATCACGTTGGCGCCCGCGGCGCAGACCGCGGCGACGTTGTCGACCTTGATCCCGCCGTCGACCTCGATGTCGATCGTCAGGCCGCGCTCGTCGATGATCCGGCGCAGGCTCTGGATCTTGCGCAGCGCGCTGGGGATGAACTGCTGGCCGCCGAACCCGGGGTTGACCGACATGACTAGCACCTGGTCGACGTCGTCCAGCACCCACTCGATCGCCTCGATCGGCGTCGCCGGGTTGAGCACGACCGACGCCTTCTTCCCCAGATCGCGGATCTGGTGCAGCGTGCGGTGCAGGTGCGGGCACGCCTCGGCGTGGACGCCGAGGATATCAGCGCCCGCCTTGGCGTACGCCGCGACCCAGCGCTCCGCGTCCTCGATCATCAGGTGGACGTCGAGCGGCAGCGAGGTCGCGCGCTTGACCGCCTCGACCACGATCGGGCCGATCGTCAGGTTGGGCACGAAGTGGCCGTCCATCACGTCGACATGGATGTAGTCGGCGGACGCGACGGCCTGGACCTCGGCCGCGAGGCGACCGAAGTCCGCAGACAGGATCGAAGGGGCGATCTTCACGCGCACGCCCGCAAGCTAGCATGCGCGTGTTGCGGGGATTCAGTAGCCCGCGAACAGATCGGTCAGCCGCACGTCGAGCGCGGTGGCGACCTTGAACAAGCTCGACACCGACGCGCTCGACTCCGCGCGCTCGATCTGTGACAGCAGCGAGACCGACAGGTTGGTCCGCCGCGCCATCTGCTTGAGGGTCAGGCCGCGCGACTTGCGCAGATCCCGGATCTGACGCCCGATCGCGGCGTGCAGCTCGTCCTCGCGCCGCAGCACGAGGCCCTTCTTCTTGGCGATCCGCGCGATCACCACGCGGAACTCCGCGGTGGTGAACGGCTTGTGGATGTACGCCGAGACCTCGTGCTGGATCGAGGCCGACGCGGTCTCGAGCGAGGGGTAGCCGGTCAGGATGATGACGGCGATGTCGTCATCGACCGCGCGGATCTGGGCCAGCAAATCGAGGCCCGAGATCTTCGGCATCATCAAATCGAGGATGACGAGGTGGAAGACCTCGTCGCGAATGCGCTCCACCGCGACCGTCGGGTCCGCGAGCGTGGTGACCTCGAAGCCTTCGGCGTTCAGAAAATCCTGGAGATACTCCAAGATGTCCTTATCGTCGTCGATGACGAGGACCGAAAGCTTCGAAGCGGTCCGCAGCGGAACCGACCCGGGTACTGCACCTGCTTCTGCACCTGCAACCATGGGGGCGACCATGGCCATAGGGTACCAAAAAAAAAGCCGCGGAGTCCGAAGTGGACTCCGCGGCGGTCGGGGCGACAGGATTTGAACCTGCGACTCCTTGGTCCCGAACCAAGTGCGCTACCAGGCTGCGCTACGCCCCGGGAATGGTGTCGTTAGGTAGCCCGGACAGCGGTTGCTGTCAACGCCGCAGCACCGGAAGATCGATGTGAATCCCCAGTTCTGCAAACATTCCCAGCCCGGAGACCGCGCCGAGCCTCGCAAACGGTGTGATCCCCGCAAAACCCCAGATGCCGATCGACCCGCCGTACCTGGGATGGGCGAGATCGGACAGCTCTAGGATAGGCCCCAGTGAGGCGCCAATCAGCTCGCCGAGGAGGTGGGTGCCTACCAGGCCATCAACCCACACTCGACCACCACCCCGCGCGGTCCACCGGCTCGCGCCGAGCGTGACGCCGTAGGCCGCGAGCGGCGCGTGCTCGCGGACGATCACGACCGCGGCGTCGGCGCCGAACGTCGAATCCCATGCGTGATCCACGTAGCTCGCCGCGCCGACCGGCCCGAGCCATAGATAGATGCCATCGAGGTTCGAGGTCGGCGGCAGGTCCGGCGCTGGCACCACGACCGGCCCGCGCCGTGCCGGCGCGTCGGGCACGACCGGTTGCAAGCCATCGGCGGGCCGCGCCGTCGAGCCCTGGGTGTCCGCCGGCTGCGCAGCGACCGTTGCGTTTTGCACCGCCAGCGCGAGCGCGGCGGCGGCGATCCACGGCCCACTGCGTCTGCCGACCCGGGGACGAATCCCCCACTGGATCGACTTCATCGCTTCAGATCGCGCGCGCATCCTGTTAAATTCAGTGTCTATACGGGTGGGACGGTCCGGGGCGACAGGCTCGTCGTTTGCTTCGCAACGCACGCACCAAGGGCCCCGGCGCCCTCCGTTATTGGCGAGATGTCAAATTTGGCCATCCAGCAAAGCGCCCCGGTCATGCCACCGCCGGGGATGCTACCACCCGCCCTCGAGGCGGACTACGCCGTGGTCCGCTCGCTTCCTCTGTTCGAGAACATCCCGAACGAGGATCTCGCGCATGCCATGGCGCAGGGCGGGGTCGCGCTGCGCTCGCTCGAGCGCGACATGTTCGTGCTCGATCCGATCGGCCTCGCAGGCGGCCAGGCTGCGCCGGTGGTCTACGTCGCGCGCGGCCAGGTCTCGGCGGCGGTGTTCACCGAGAACGATCTGCACGCCCGCCGCGCCGCGCAGGTCGCGCACGAGAACGCCAACCAGGAAGAGCGCGAGGAAGAGTCGCTGATCAAGCCCGCGCCGCTGGCCCGGATCGCGCTCAAGAACGTCGCGCTGTTCATGGAGGGCGACCTGTTCAACTCGGGCGCGCTGTCCGCGACCCACGGCCAGCCGATCGCGTTCTACACCACGGCGCCGTCGGCGCTGGTCTCGCTCGACCACCGCTGGATCGCCGAGCTCGCCGTCCGCCACCCGGTGTTCGAGCAGCGGCTGCGCCGCGCGCTGTCGGTGTCGCGCGAGCGGCTCGCCTGGGTGTCGGGCGTCAAGCAGGAGCTGCTCGACTTCTTCGTCCGCCAGGGCGTCAGCGTCGCCGGCCAGATGGTCCGCGTCCGCCAGCTCGAC
>DASWOO010000684.1:0-2109 GCA_036404335.1 Kofleriaceae bacterium | reverse complement strand
CAGCGCGAGGCCGGCGCCAACCGCCTGGTCGGCAAGAAGACGGTCGGCGAGTTCGCCGGCGAGCGCCCGTTCCTCGACGGCCACGTCTACGTCCACCCGGCCGAGCCGGGCCGGATCTACGAGCTCACCGTGCTGGGCGATCTGCACGGCTGCTACAGCTGCCTCAAGGGCGCGCTGCTCCAGGCCGACTTCTTCGCCAAGCTCGAGGCCTGGAAGCTCGACCCGCGCCAGCCCGAGCCCAAGCTGGTGCTGCTCGGCGACTACATCGATCGCGGCCGGTTCTCGTTCAACGGCGTGCTGCGCGCGATGATGGAGCTGTTCCTCGCCGCGCCCGACCACGTGTTCCCGCTGCGCGGCAACCACGAGTACTACATCGAGTACCGCGGCCGGATCTACGGCGGCGTCAAGCCGGCCGAGGCGATCAACACGCTGGTCAATCACATGCCCGGCGAGGTGTTCGCCGAGTACATGAAGATGTTCGAAGAGCTGCCGAACATGCTGTTCTTCGACGACATGATGTTCGTCCACGCCGGGATCCCGCGCGACGTCGACATCAAGTCGCGGATCCACGACTTCGCCGATCTCAACGATCCCGAGCTGCGGTTCCAGATGCTGTGGTCCGATCCGTCGACCGCCGAGGTCATCCCCGACGACCTGCAGGCCCAGAACGCGCGGTTCCCGTTCGGCCGGCTGCAGTTCGAGGCGTTCATGGCCAAGCTCGGCTGCTCGATCATGGTGCGCGGCCACGAGAAGATCGACGACGGGTTCCGGCCGATGTACGGCGACCCGGCCGCGCTGATCACGCTGTTCTCGGCCGGCGGCGCCGACAACAACGACCTGCCGCCCGAGTCGAGCTACCGCGGGGTCACGCCGATGGCGGCGACGATCCGCCTCGAGCACGGCACCGCGCAGATCACGCCGTGGCTGATCGACTACGAGCGGTTCAACGATCCGCGCCGCAACCGGTTCTTCGCGTCGGCGCCCGAGATCGAGCACAAGATCGGGTGAGCGCGGTCTGGTACGTCTATCTGGCGCGCTGCGCGGATGGATCGCTGTACTGCGGCATCGCCCGCGATGTCGCCCAGCGGATCGCCGCGCACGACGCCGGCACCGGCGCGCGCTACACGCGCGGCCGCGGTCCGCTGCAGGTTTTGCTGACCCGGCGCTGCCAGAGCCACGGCCGCGCGCTGCGCCTGGAGCACTCGATCAAGCAGCTGTCGCGCGCCGACAAGGAATTACTGATCCGCGAGCCGGCCGGACTGAACCGTTTGGTTCGTCGGCTGAATCGTGTCCAGACGTGATCCGACGAAGTCAGATCGGCATACTGGGCGGCGTGACTGTCGAGAACATCCCTGTAGTGGACCTGCTGGACTGGACGCGCGGCGGCGAGGCGCGCAACCGGTTCATCCGCGACGTCGGCGAGTCGTTGACCGCGATCGGGTTCTTCGCCGTGCGCAATCACGGCGTGCCCGACGAGCTGACCCAGCGCGCGTACGCCGTCGCCCGGGCGTTCTTTCATCAGCCGCTCGCCGACAAGCAGCGCCACCACAACGCCAGGGTCCACGGCCAGCGCGGCTACACCGGGTTTGGCACCGAGCACGCCAAGGACTCGACCGCGCCGGACCTGAAGGAGTTCTGGCAGATCGGCCGTCCCGACGTGCCCGACGATCACCCGGTGCACCGGCACTACGGCCCCAACGTCTGGCCGGACGAGCCGGCCCAGTTCGCCGAGACCCTGACCGGGCTGTATCGCCACCTCGACCAGCTCGGTCAGGTGCTGCTCGAGGCGTGCGCGGCGTACCTCGACGAGCCGATCCGCCGGTTCGCCGACATGGCGACCGAGAGCGACACGATCGTCCGCGTGCTGTACTACCCGCCGGTCGCGGCCAGCACGCCGCCGGGCGCGGTGCGCTCCGCCGCGCACGAGGACATCAACCTGATCACGCTCCTGTCCGGCGCGACCTCCGAGGGCCTCGAGCTGCTCCGCCACGACGGCAGCTGGATGCCGGTCCACACCGGGTTCGACACGATCGTCGTCGACGCCGGCGACATGCTGCAGAACGTGACCAACGGGCTCTACAAGAGCACGACGCACCGGGTGGTCAACCC
>DASWOO010000683.1:0-3052 GCA_036404335.1 Kofleriaceae bacterium | reverse complement strand
CGTCGCCATGCCGGTGCCGCGCTTCATGTGCGTGTCGAGCGGCGTCTTGCCGATCGCGTAGCCGCCGAGCCGGACGTCTGCGCCGGGCGGGGTCGATCCGACGTGGACCGTGATCTCGTCGCTGAGCGGCGGCGGCCGGGTCTCGACCTGGACCGGCGGGATCGTCGGCGCGGTCGCGACGTCGGGCTTGGTCGGCACGACCTCCGGCGGCTTCGGCGCGGGCCCGGATCCCTGCTGCGCCGTCGGGTCCGGCGTCGGCGGCTCGGTCTCGGCGCCGTGCCGCGCCCACAGCAGCACGACGAGCACGCCCGCGGCGACGATCCCGAGGCCCAGGTACAGCACGCGCCGGCCCGAGCGGACGTCGACCTCGGCGTCGCCGCCACCCTCGTGGCCAGCGTAGCCCGGCACGAACCGCGGGTACTGGTCGCTCTGCCCTGGCGCGCTGTCGTAGCCCTGCCGGGTCTGGCCGAAGCCGAGCTGCGGCTGCGACGCGCCCGGCTGGCCGAGGTACGGCGCGAGGTCCCCCGCCTGGACCTGCGCGTACGACGGGTGCGACGGGCCCGACGACGAGCCGGTGCCGGTCTGGGTCGTGAAGCCCAGCGGGATCGGCGCCGAGCTCGGCCGCGCGTTGGCCACCGACATGCTCGACACGCTGCGCCGCGGGTCGTACAGCTCGGGCGCCGGCGTCGCGTGCGGCGCGTAGACCGGATACGGCTGGACGCTCCAGCTCGCGATCTCGCTCGGCATGTCCTCGAGCTCGGGGCCGGCCACGTTCGGCACGTCGATCATCGACGTCATGCCCGGCGGCAGGTGCATCGGCGCCTCGCCGTGGCCGTCGGTGTTCGAGATCGTGTGCTCGCGCGGCGCCGGATAGTCGAGGCGGCCGGGCACGAGCCACGGCTCCTGGACGTCGCCGAACATGTCGCGCATGAACCGGCCAAGCGCCATCGTCGACAGCGGCATCCGCGCCTCGAGCGCGAAGCCCTCGACTGCCTCGAGCAACTCGCCGACGTTGGCGTAGCGATCGTCGGCGTCGACCGCGAGCGCGCGCATCACGATCTCCTCGAGCGGCTGCGGGTAGCCCAGGACCAGCCGGGTCGGCGGGACGATGTCGCCGGTGACGATCCGGTGCATCGTGTCGAAGTCGCTGTCGGCGCGGAAGCAGCGGTGCTGGGTCGTGACCTCGTAGAGGTTGATGCCGAGCGAGAACACGTCGCTGCGCCGGTCGACGTCGCGGCCGCGGCACTGCTCGGGCGACATGTACGCGAACTTGCCCTTGATGATGCCGCTCTGGGTCTCGACCGAGCGCATCGTCGCCTTGGCGATGCCGAAGTCGAGCAGCTTCACCGCGCCGTCGTAGCCGATCATGATGTTCGACGGCGACACGTCGCGGTGGACGATGCCCATCGGCACGCCGTCGGGCGTGCGCCGCTCGTGCGCGTGGTGCAGGCCCGCGGCGGCGCCCGCGATCACGGTGAGCGCCAGGTCGAGCGGCACACGCGTGCCCTCGCTGCCGGCCCGGGCGAGCAGCGCGCGCAGGTCTTGGCCGTGGACGTACTCCATCGCCAGGTAGTGCACGCCGGCGTCCTGGCCGACCTCGAACACCTGCGCGACGTTCTGGTGGTTGAGCGACGCGGCCAGCCGGGCCTCGTCGAGGAACATCTGCACCGACGTGTGATCGTGCGCGCGCTCGGGCAGGATCATCTTGAGCACGACGTGGCGCTCGAACGCGCCGATGCCGGTGGTCCGCGCGAGATAGATCTGCGCCATCCCGCCGGCCGCCAGCGGGGTCAGGACTTCATACTTCCCGAGCCGCGGGGGTAGCCCTGACGCCGTGGCTACTGCCGACACCTGCAAAGCGTTTCATCTGGGGACATGGGAGTCAACAGGGACGCTCTCCACAACGCGCGGCAGAGCCCAGGAATTTCAGCGGCCTACGCGGGGTCGCTGGCGTCGCCCGGCGAGGTGCCGGCCAGCATCATGTGAGACACGCGGAACGTCGGCGCCGCGGTCGCGGTGCGCAGATCGAGGTCGTCGGCCACCGCGTCGATACGCTTGAGGATTTCGTCGAAGTTCGCGGCGATCGTGACCTCGCTGACCGGGAACGTCAGCTCGCCGTTCTCGATCCAGAACCCCGACGCGCCGTGCGAGAAGTCGCCCGTGGTCGCGTTGAAGCCAAAGCCCATCAGGCTGGTCACGTAGAGCCCGCGCGGCGTCGAGCGCAGCAGCGCGTCGCGGGTCATCGAGCCCGCGGCCATGATCAGGTTCGACGTCGTCGGCCCGGGGTTGCCCAGGCCGCGGCCGGCGGCGCCGTTCGACGCCCGGCCGAGCTTGCGGCCGCTGTACGTGTCGCACAGCACGGGGCAGAGGACGCCGCGCTCGACGACAGGGTTCTTGCGGGTCGGCAAGCCGTCGCCGTCGAACGGCCGCGAGCCCGGCGCGCGCGGGATCAGCGGATCGTCGATGACCGAGACCAGCTCGGACGCGATCGGCGTGCCCTCGCGGCCGACCAGGTAGGTCGACTTGCGCCAGAACGACGAGCCGTTGGCGACCGAGAAGATCATCCCGAGGATCTGGCGCGCGACCTCGGGGTCGAACACCACCGGGCACTCCTGCGTCGGGACCTGGCGCGAGCCGACGGTCGCGAGCGTGCGGCGCGTGGCCTCGAGGCCGACCTCCTCGGGCGACAGGAGCTCGCTCAGGAACCGCGACGAGGTCCACCAGTAGCCGTTGCGCTTCTTGGGGTTGGCCGGATCGGTCGTGTCCTCGGTGAGCGGATAGGCGACCAGCGAGCACGAGCTGCCGCGGTAGCCGCCGACGAACCCGCCGCTGGTCGCGAACCCGGTGCCGCCGAGCACGCGCGCCCAGGTCGCGCCGTCGGAGTTAGAGATCCGCTCGTCGCGGCGCGCCGCGGCCTCGGCCTCCTTGGCCTGGCGCAGCGCCCACGCCGCGTCGAGCTCGGCGATCGCCGGATCGTACAGGTCGAGATCGGGCAGCGAGGTCGCCAGCAGCGACGGCTCGGGCGGCAGCGCGAACTCGTCGACCTCGGCGA
>DASWOO010000682.1:0-2040 GCA_036404335.1 Kofleriaceae bacterium | reverse complement strand
AGCCCGGTGACCGTCAGGTTGGCGTTGAGCTCGCCGGCGGCGCCGCCGGCCGGGCCGGGCGCGAACGCCAGGATCGGCGCGAGATCGAGCCGCTTGGCCACGAGCGTGACCTTGCCGTCCTTGAGCGCGCTCGGGTTGGCGTCGACGCCCACCTTGAGGGTGCCGCCGCGGTCCTCGGCCGCGTCGAGGTCGAGCTTGGCGTTGGCACCATCCCAGCTACCGGTGATCGCCAGGGTCTTGACCGTGCGCACCGGCTTGCCGCCGCGCCCGGGCGGCACCGTCAGGTTGGTGCCCTTGATGTCGATCTTCACGCTCGGCTTGGCCAGCGTGCCGGTCACGTCGATGCCGCCGTCGAGCTTGCCGTCGGTGATCTCGGTGCGGCCGACCACGGCGAGCAGCTTGGGGGCGTCGACCGAGGGGAACTTGACGTGGACCTCCATCGCCGGCGCGCTGCCGGCGTTGGCCTCGGGCGCGGCGCGCCACTGCTTGATCTTGGCGAGCAGCTGGTCGGGCGAGCCCGGCAGCTTGCCGTCGATCTCGAGCAGCGAGGTCGACTTGCCGCCCGCCGTCGCGACCGTGATCTGCGACGTCGTGGCCTGGGCATCGACCCCGGCCTTGAGGTGGATGTCGATCGGCTGGACCAGGCCCATGCCGCGCAGCTCGGCGACATCGATCTTGGCGTCGAGCTTCTGCGCCGCCTCGCCGACGTCGACCGCGACGTTGAGCTTGGCGCGCGCGTCGCTCGCGATGCCGAACCGATCGAGCATCGCGGGGTCGATCGCGACGTCCTGGACCCGCAAGCTGGCGCCCTTGAGCGCCTTGTTGCCGAGCGCGCCCCACGCCTTGCCGTCGAACAGGTTCTGCGGCATCGCGAGCTTGGCGTCGGCGTCGAGCCGGCCGAGGCCCTCGACGCTGGCGACCAGGCGCGGCGCGAGCTCGGTCGGCGAGGTCTGCGACACGTCGAGCTGGACGTTGACGCCGGTCAGGCCGCGCAGCTGGGGCGCGACCACCTCGTGGACCTCGAGCCGGCCGCCGATCGTGTCCTTGTTGAGCTGGAAGTCGCCATTGATCGTGCCGCCGTACGTGCCCTCCATCTTGGCGAGCTCGGCGATCCGGGCGATCTGGATATCCTGCAGGGTCAGCCGGGTGTCGCGGATCGCGTCGCGCGTCAGCTTCTTCCACGCCTGCGCGTCGGTCACGACCTTGGGCGTGTCCATCTCGACGTCGACCTTGGCGGTGCCGAGCCCCAGGCTGGTCGCGTCGGCCTTGACCTCGAGCTTGGTACCGTGGAGCGCGACGTGGGTGTGGGTCTCGAGCATCAGGGTCGACGGGTCGATCTGCAGCTGCTTGCCGTCGACGTCGACCAGCGCGTCCCACACCTCGCGGTGCTTGCCGACCTCGACGTGCGCGTCGAGGTTGCCGTGGTACTTGGCGCCGACCGCGGCCAGCGACACGCCCTTGGCGTCGACCTTGGCGCGGAAGTCGCCCGCGAGCCGGCCGGCCCGGTTGAAGAACCCGTCGACCGCCACGTGGCCGAGGTTGCTGGCGCTCTTGAAGTCGCGAATCGTGATCTGCTGCGGCCCGACCTCGAGATGACCGGTGCTGCCGGTCCAGTCGGTGCCGTTGCCGGCGCGGACCCGGTGGTGGGTGATGTCGACCACGAGCTGATCCGGCGCGGCGACCGCGGGCGGCGTGATGATCGCGTCGAGGTCGAGCAGCCACGGGTTCTGCTTGGGCCGGGTCCGGATCTGGACGTCGACCCGGCCGTCGGTGCGGTCGTCGGCGTCGACCGTCATCCGGCTGATCTGGAAGTTCTGCCGGACCAGGTCGAGGATCTCGACGTGGGCCTTGCCCAGCGGCCGGTTCGGTAACCGGGCGGCGTCGACGTCGACGTGCAGCTTGCCGACCGACAGGTCCTGGACGCGCAGCCGGTCGCCGTCGATCGTGCCGGTGACGGCCAGGCTCGGCGCCGGCTTGATGCTGCCGTGGGCGGCGAGATCGATGTGCAGGTTGCCGTGGACCGGCGCCTTGCCGCCCGAG
>DASWOO010000681.1:0-10291 GCA_036404335.1 Kofleriaceae bacterium | reverse complement strand
CCTGGTGAAGGTGTCGCGCACCTACGAGTCCCTGATGAAGATGATCCAGGGCTATCACGACGTCGAGAGCCGCGCCGCGCGCGAGCTCGGCGCCCCGAAGTAACGCACTCACTTACAGAGGACCACCATGTTTCGTTCTCTCGCCACCGCCGCTTCCGGCATGGAAGCCGAGCAGACCCGGCTCGACGTCACCGCGCACAACATTGCCAACGTCTCGACCAACGGCTTCAAGCGCGAGCGCGCCGAGTTCGCCGACCTGATCTACCAGAACATGCGGCCGGCCGGCGCCGCGACCGGCAACGGGACCTCGGCGCCGAGCAACGCCGAGATCGGCCTCGGCGCGCGCCTGGTCACCACCAAGCGCGACATCCGCCAGGGCGAGGAGCACCAGACCGGTAGCCCGCTCGACGTCGCGGTCGAGGGCAACGGCTACCTGCCGATCACGATGCCCAACGGCGAGACCCAGTACACGCGCAACGGCGCGCTGCAGCTGACCGCCGAGGGCAAGCTGGTGACCAGCGACGGCTACGCCGTGCTCGGCGACATCACGATCCCGCCCGACGCGCAGAACGTGGCGATCGCCGGCGACGGCACGATCACCGCGATCCTGCCCGGCGGCACCCAGACCACCGAGCTCGGCAAGATCCAGATCGCGACGTTCACCAACCCCGGCGGCCTGTCGGCCTCGGGCGGTACGCTGTACCACGAGACCTCGGCCTCGGGCACCGCGGTGATCGGCGCGCCGGGCGAGGGCGGCGCCGGCACGCTGCGCCAGGGCATGCTCGAGGTCTCCAACGTCAACGTCGTCGAGGAGATGATCGATCTGATCTCCGGCCAGCGCGCGTACGAGATCAACTCGCGCGTGATCAAGGCCGCCGACGACATGCTCGGCCAGACCGCGCAGCTGCGCTGAGCGAGCCATGGCCGCCCGCCCGCCGCGCCACAACGTCACCGACCTCGCCGTCGCGATCGCGTTTGCGGTCGCCGCCGTGCTCGCGGTGCTCGCCCACCGCGCCGCGGCCGGGCCCAAGGTCCTGGCCGCGCCGGCCGTGGCGCTCGAGGACACGATCCGCGATCGGCTGATCCCCGAGCTGCCTGCCGGGCTCGACATCGCCCGGATCTACCTGCCGGCGAACCTCGCAGGCCAGGCGATCGACCCATCGCGGGTGATCGTCGAGCTGCCGCGCGAGCTGCGCGCCGGCCGGCCGAGCATCAAGCTGACCCTGCGCGGCAAGCCGGCGATCTGGGTGCCGGTCGCGATCGCCGTCGCGATCGACGTCGCGGTCGCCCAGCGCGATCTGGCGCCCGGCGATGTCATTACTGACGGCGACCTGGCGATCGAGCATCGGGCGGTGGCTGACGGCGCGCCCGCCGCGCCAGCGACCCTCGTAGGTGCAACCGTGACCCAGGCGATCGCCGCCGGCGCGCCGATCGTCGGCCGGTCGGTCGCGCTGCCGCCGCCCCTGCCGCGCGGCACCCAGGTCTCCGTCGACGTTCGCCGCGGCTCGGTGCACATCCGAGGCACCGCGACGCTCGAGACCGCGGCGCGCCCGGGCGAGCTCGCCAGCGCCCGGCTGGCGGCGACCCGGCTCCTCGTGCACGGCACGCTGGTTGCTCCTGCGACCCTCGTCGTCGGCGACGGCCCGTGAGGGTCGCCCGCCGCGCTCGAGGATGGTCCAGATGACTCTCAGCAAGCTCACGATCCTCGCGGCGCTCGCCGCGGTCCCGGCGGTCGGCTGCGCCAGCCACATCTCGCCGTACAAGCCCAAGCACCGCAAGTTCGACGCGGGCGACTTCGGCGAGCGATCCAAGCCGATCGGCGGCAGCCTCTACGCCGAGGGCGCGCCCGGGCTGTTCGAGGATCACAACGCCAGCCGGATCGGCGACATCCTCGTGGTCAAGATCGACGAGAAGGACGTTGCCAGCCACAACGCCGATACCACGCTCAACAAGAACGACGCGACCAGCTACGGCATCCCGTCCGCGATCGGCCTGGTCGCGGCGCTCAAGGCCAAGTTCCCCGACGTCGATCCCGCCAAGCTGTTCTCGACCACGACCGACCAGAAGTTCACCGGCAACGGCGCGGTCAAGCGCGAGGGCGCGGTCACCGCCGTGCTGCCGGTCCGGGTCGCCCAGATCCTGCCGAGCGGTGATCTGTTCGTCGAGGGCACCAAGGTCGTGATGGTCGGCGAGGAGGAGCACCACATCTACGTCAGCGGCATCGTCCGCCGCATCGACATCGCCGAGGACGACTCGGTGCCGTCGTCGCGGATCGCCGACGCCGAGATCGAGTACACCGGGCGCGGCGACATCAGCGACACCCAGCGCCGCGGCTGGCTGTCGCGCGCGCTGAGCAAGGTGTGGCCGTTCTGATGCGCGCCGCTGCGATCGCCGCCGCGCTGCTGATCAGCCTGACGACCGCGCGCGCCGATCGGATCAAGGATCTGACGTCGATCGCCGGGGTGCGCGACAACCACCTGACCGGGTTCGGCCTGGTCGTCGGCCTCGACGGCTCGGGCGACGACGCCAAGGCCCCGATCACCAGGAGCGCGATGACCAAGATGCTCAAGAAGCTCGGCATCACGATCGATCCGAGCGACCTCAAGGGCAAGAACATCGCCGCGGTGATGCTGACCGCCGAGCTGCCGGCGTTCGCCAAGCCCGGCATGCAGTTCGACGTCACGATCTCGTCGATCGGCAACGCCAAGAGCCTCGCCGGCGGGACGCTGCTGGCCACGCCGCTCAAGGGCCCTGACGAGCGGACCTGGGCGATCGCCCAGGGCGCGCTGTCGGTCGGCGGCTTCGTCGCCGAGGGCGGGAGCGGCTCGAGCTCCAAGAAGAACCACCCGACCGTCGGCCGGCTGCCCGGCGGCGCCACGGTCGAGGCCACCGCGCCGACGATCATGCCCGATCGCGAGGTCGTGTTCGTGCTCAACAACCCCGACTTCACGACCGCGACCCGGATGCGCGAGGCGATCAACACGACGCTGGGCCAGGACCTCGGCGGCGAGCTGGCGAGCCTGCGCGACGCGGCGACCGTGGTCGTCGGCGTGCCGCCCGGCGCCAAGCGCGACGTCGCGCTGCTGATCGCGCGGATCGAGGCGATCGAGGTCGACCCCGACATCAAGGCCAAGGTCATCGTCGACGAGAAGACCGGCACGATCGTGATCGGCGAGGCGGTCACGCTGCGCCAGGCGGCGATCACGTTCGGCGCGCTGACCGTCGAGGTCGAGGAGACCCCGGCGGTGTCGCAGCCCGCGCCGGCGAGCCGCGGCAAGACCGCCGTGGTGCCGCGCTCCAAGGTCAAGGTCGACGAGGCCGACAACAAGCAGATCCGGCTGATCAAGAAGACCGCGACGGTCGGCGACGTCGCCGCCGCGCTGGCCTCGCTCGGCGCCAAGCCGCGCGATCTGGTCTCGATCCTGCGCGCGCTCAAGGCCGCCGGCGCGCTGCGCGCCGAGCTGGAGACCCTGTGACCGCGATCGCCGCGCTCGGGGCCCTCGGCGCGCACGCGCAGGCCGCGCAGGCCGCCAAGGACACCGATCCGGCGGCCAAGGCGCGCAACGAGGCCAAGACCGCCGCCAAGCAGCTCGAGGCGTTCTTCCTGCGCCAGATGCTGACCGAGGCCCGGCCGCAGGGCGGCGGCGCGCTCGACGGTGGGTTCGCCGGCGACACCTTCAAGCAGATGCTCGACGACGCGATGGCTGACAAGATGAGCGCCGCCGGCGGAGTCGGCATGGCCAAGATGTTCGCCAGCCAGCTCGGCAAGGGCGAGCCCCCGACGGCCGCGCCGACCGCCGACGCCACGCTGCCCGCCACGCCGATCGCCGGCGCGCCGGTCGCGCCGGGCACGCCTGGCACGCCGATCACGCCGATCACGCCGATCACGCACGACGGCATCCCCCACTTCATCGTCCCGGTCGTCGGCCGGCCGAGCTCGGGCTACGGCATGCGCCACGATCCGATCAAGCACGAGGACATCAACCACCCCGGCTTCGTTCTCGCCGCGCCGACCGGCACCGAGGTCGATGCCGCGGCCGCCGGCACGATCACCCACGCCGGCCCGGCCGGCACCTACGGGAATCTCGTGACCGTGTCGCACGGCAACGGGGTCGAGACTCGCTACGCCCACCTCAGCGCCGTCGACGTCAAGGTCGGCGACACCGTCCAGCCCGGCCAGGACGTCGGCAAGGTCGGCACCACCGGCTACTCGACCGGACCTCACCTCCATTTCGAGGTCCGCAAGGACGGAAAGCCGATCGATCCCGCACCCTTGATCGACACCGCGTCACAGGTCCGACCAGCAAGTTCTTCGCTACACAGATCCGGGGTCCGGACGAGTCGATGAGCAAAGGACTGCCATGCGCATCGCTCCCAACGTTGTAAGTGCCCCGATCGTCCGCGACTCCCGGGATGGCTCGACCGCCGCCAAGGCTGCCGAAACCTCGTCGTCCTCGGAGACGGGGTCGGAGGCGGCGTCGGTCGTCACGCTGTCGACGGCCGGCACCGCCGCGTCGTCCGATGCCGGCGCGACCTCGGGCACCACGGGCACCACCACCACGCGGCTGCAGACCATCCGCGCCATGCTCGACAAGGGCAATTACCCCGTCGATCTCGACGTGCTCGCGTCGCGGATCGTGGACGACGACGTCGTCCGGGCAGGTAGATCATGAGCGTCGTCGATGTCGAGAGTACCTGGCTCACCAACCTGCGCGACCTCGGCGAGGAGCTGCGCGAGACCTTCGCCGAGGAGCGGCGCGCGATCAGCGCGCTCGACCACGCCCGGCTGACCTACCTGGCGGTGCACAAGCACCACCTGGCCGAGCGCCTGGCCGAGGCCCGCGCCACCACGCCCGCGGTCAACGCGCCGCTGCTCAAGCAGCTGTTCGCCGCGCTCCGGGTCGAGGCCCAGGCCAACGCGATGCTCGCCACGGTCGCGACCGAGGCGGTGCGCGCCATGCTCGGCTACGAGTCCACCGGGGGCTACGACCGGGCCGCGCGCCGCACCACGCAATCCCCCCTGCGCTTGCTGGCGACCTACTGACATGTCGGATCTGCTCTCGCTGCTGTCGTTCGGGTCGAACGCGCTGTCGCGCACGAACTCGAGCATCTCGGTCACGACCAACAACGTGGCCAATGTCGACACCGAGGGTTATTCGCGCCAGCGCACCGACGACAAGTCCGGCGATGCCGTCCGGGTCTCGGACAACTTGCTGTCCGGCCAGGTCCAGACCGCGGCCGGCTCGCTGGCGATGTCGCAGGCGTTCGCCGACGCGCTGTCCGAGCTCGAGTCGGGCATGACCAGCGGTGGCACGATCGACGGCGACCTCGGCAACCTGTTCTCCAAGATGAGCTCGGCGTCGGCCGCGCCGACCGACTCGGCGTCGCGCGACTCCGTGGTCGCCGCGGCCCGGGCCCTGGTGTCCGGGATCCAGCGCCGGGCGAGCCAGGCCCAGACCCTGCGCCAGGAGGCCAACCAGCGGATCCAGGACAACGCCAAGAGCGTGACCTCGCTGGCCAAGCAGCTGGCGTCGGCCAACACCGCGGTCGCCAAGTCGGGCAGCGCCGGCGCGCTCGACGCGCGCGACAAGATCGCCAAGCAGCTCGGCCAGCTGGTCGGCGGCCAGGCCCGGGTCGATAGCGATGGCCAGATGCGCTACACGCTCGAGAACGGCGCCGTGCTGGTCGACGGCCAGCGCGCCGCCGCCCTGACCGCGACGCCGAGCCCGACCACCGGCATGGCCAAGCTCGAGGTCGTCGACGGCAGCTCGCGCCGCGACGTCACCGCGTCGATCACCGGCGGCTCGACCGGCGCCCAGCTCCAGTTCCGCGACCAGACCGTGGTCGGCGTCCAGAACCAGCTCGATCAGGTCGCGTCCGACGTGACCACCAGCTTCAACGCCGTCCACACCGCCAACGCCGGGCTCGACGGCGTGTCGGGCCGGCCGCTGTTCACGCCGCTGACCGGCGTGTCGGGCGCGGCCTCGGCGATCAGCCTCAACCCCGACGTCGCCGCCAACTCCAAGCTGCTGGCGTTCGCCGCCCCGGGCGCGGGCGCCGGCGACAACACCGGCGCGGTCGCGCTGTTCCAGCTCGGCAGCCAGAACGTGGCGTCGGGCGGGACCAAGACCCTGGGCGACGCGGCGATCGACGTGGTCGCCGGCATCGCCCAGTCGTCGTCGGACGCCAAGGGCGCGGTCAGCCGCGACTCGCTCGTCAGCGACCACCTGGCCTCGCTGCGCGACTCGCTGTCGGGCGTCGATACCCAGGAAGAGATGACCAACCTGGCGCGGTTCCAGAACGCCTCGTCGGCGATGACCAAGGTCGTGTCGTCGATCAACGACATGCTCGGCTCGCTGATCGACGCGCTGTGACCTGCGCCGTGACAAGGCAAGTGCATGCGCATCACCGGTAACCGGATGATCGAGCTGGCGACAGCCTCGACCTCCAAGGCACAGAGCAACGTCGCGTCGTCCGCCGCCGAGGTCGACTCCGGCCTGCGCGTCACCACGCCGTCGGACGATCCCGCCGCGTGGGTCGCCGCCCAGCGCACCAAGCTGCGCCAGACCCTGAGCCAGGGCGCGGGCGCCGCGGTCGACACCAGCCGCGATCAGCTGACGATCGCCGACAACTCGCTCGCCTCGATCGGCAGCGTGCTGTCGCAGGTCCGGACCCTGGCGGTCCAGGCGTCGTCGGACACCTACAACCCCGACAACCGCGCCGGGCTCGGCCTGCAGGTCGAGGGCCTGTTCAAGACCGCGCTCGACGCCGCCAACGTCCAGGGCACGACCGGCGAGTATCTGTTCGCCGGCGCGGCGTCGCTGACCGCGCCGTTCGACGCCAGCGGCGCGTACGGCGGCGACGGCGCCACGCGCTCCGTGCCGGCCGATGGCACGGCGACCACCAAGGTCAACGTCCCCGGCACCTCGCTGACCGCGGCCAGCGGCGTCGACGTCCTGCCGCTGCTGAGCAAGGTCGCGACCGCGCTCAAGGCCAACGATCTGCCCGGCCTGCTCGCCACCCTCCCCGACCTCGACACCGCGGTCAAGCAGGTGTCGAGCACGCGGACCGCCGCCGGCGGCGCGATGAACGTGCTCGACGCGGCCAAGACCGCGCGCGGCGCGCTCGAGGACAACATGAAGGCGACGATCTCGCGGCTGACCGAGTCCGACACGATCTCGTCGGCGTCCGACCTCGCCAAGGCGTCGCAGGCGCTCGACGTCTCGCGCACCGTGGCGAGCAAGGTCATCCAGATCCTGTCGCCGACAGCCTGACTGTTCTTTCGCCCTATCACGATCGGTGATGCGGGCGAGTCACTCCAGTGAGCGGCAAGCAGTAAGTAGCCGCTGCAACTTCTGAAACTCAGGAACTCCCATGACCATCTCCATTCTGACCAACGTCACCTCGCTCAACGCCCAGCGCAACCTGTCGAACACGCAGAGCGCGCTGGCGGCATCGGTGGGGCGGCTGTCGTCCGGCATGCGCATCAACAGCGCGGCCGACGACGCGGCGGGCCTTGGCATCAGCGAGAATCTCCAGGCGAACATCCGGTCGCTCGCGCAGGCGCAGCGCAACTCGAACGACGCGGTGTCGATGTCGCAGGTCGCGGAAGGCAGCATGAACGACATGCAGGGCATCGTCACCCGTATGCGCGAGCTGTCGGTCCAGTCGGCCAACAGCACGCTCGGCGGCAACGAGCGCGGCTACATCCAGACCGAGTTCTCGCAGCTGTCGCAGGAGATCAACCGCATCAGCTCGGTGACCGACTTCAACGGCCAGAAGCTGCTCGACGGCTCGGCGTCGTCGGGCCTGACCTTCCAGGTCGGCATCCAGAACACCTCGAACGACCGGATCGCGATGAGCATCACCAAGCTCACGACCTCGACGCTGGGCTCGACCTCGCTGCACATCGCGTCGGCCAGCCTGTCGACGGCGACCAACGCGCAGAACGCGATCGGCACGTTCGACAAGGCGATCCAGCAGCTGTCGCAGGCCCGCGCCAAGGTCGGCGCGACCCAGAACCGGTTGACCGTCACGGTGTCGAACCTGTCGAGCGCGCAGGAGAACCTGACCGCCGCCAACTCGCGCATCCGCGATGTCGACGTCGCGGCGGAGAGCTCGAACCTCACCAAGTCGCAGATCCTCAGCCAGGCCGGCCTCGCCGTCCTGTCGCAGGCCAACCAGATCCCGCAGGCCGCCCTGTCGCTGCTCCGGTAATTCTCGGTACGGCCGGCGCCGCGCGCGCCAGAGGGTAGTTGAGCCATGTCTGTCTCGTTCACCGGACTGTCCAGCGGCATCGACACGGCGTCCATCGTGTCGCAGCTCGTCGCCGCGGAGCGCGCGCCGACCACGGCGCTGCAGAGCCAGCAGCAGGACATCAACACCCACAAGAGCATCGTCAACAGCCTGTCGTCGTCGCTGTCGGCGTTTGGCGATGCGGTCGCGGCGCTCAACACGCCCGCCAGCGTCAACCTCCGCACCGCGACCGCCAGCGACTCGCACGTCTCGGTCGCGGCGTCGTCCTCGGCGACCGCCACCGTCCACGACGTCCGGGTCCAGCAGCTCGCCCGCGGCCAGATCACCGCCTCGAACACGTTCGCGTCGCAGGTCGCTGGGGTCGCGGGCACCGGCTCGCTGCAGATCACCTCGGGCACCAGCGCGGCGACGATCAACTACGACGACACCGACACGCTGGCGTCGATCGCGTCGAAGATCAACAGCGCGAACGCCGGCGCCTCGGCCTCGGTGCTCTACGACGGCACCTCGTACCGGCTGATGGTCGCCTCGACCCAGACCGGCACCGCCGCCGCGCCACAGTTCACCGAGACCGCATCGACAGGTTCCGGGCTCGGGCTGTCCGACCCCGCCAACGTCAAGGTCGCGGCCAAGGACGCGATCGCGACGATCGACGGCGTCGACGTTCACCGCAGCACCAACGTGATGAGCGACGCGGTCGACGGCCTGACCTTCACGCTCAACTCGGTCACCCCCGCCGCCGATCCGTCGACCAACGTCGCGGTCACGCTCGACCAGACCGCGCTGACCTCCAAGCTCAACACCCTGGTCTCGGCCTACAATCAGGTCAACGCCGCGCTCCACGTCCAGCTCGACTACACCGGTACCAAGAAGGGCACGAGCACGCTGTTCGGCGACTCGACCCTGCGCCAGCTCCAGGGCGCGATGGGCACGCTGATGACCAGCGCGTACGGCTCGAGCAACCTCGGCGCGCTCGGGCTCAGCGTCGACAAGACCGGCGGCCTGACCCTCGACACCACCAAGCTCACCACGGCGCTGGCATCCAACCCCAGCGCGGTCAGCGACCTGTTCGTCGGCGGCGGGTTCGCGTCCGCGACCTCGAAGCTGACCGACGCGTACACCCGCGCGGGCGACGGCATCCTGTCGACCAAGCTCACGTCGATGACCTCGCAGTTCACCACGCTGCAGGGTCGGATCGATCAGATCAACACCCGCGCCGATGCGCTCCAGACCCAGCTCAATGCCCAGTTCACCGCGCTCGAGACCACGATGAGCAACCTCAAGAGTCAGCAATCCTATCTCTCCAGCGTCCTGGGCTAAGGAGCCACTGCCATGCTCGCGCGCGCCGCCAATGCCTATCGCCGGGTCGACCTCGAGTCGGCCCCCAAGACCCAGATCCTCGAACGCCTGTTCGACCGCTTCCTCGCCGATGTCGCCAACGCCCGGGCCGGGATCGAGGCCAAGGACATCAAGGTCAAGGCCGCGATGCTCGACCATGCGCTGCGCATCGTCGTCGAGCTCAAGGCCTCGCTCGACTTCAAGGCCTCGCCCGAGCTGTGCACGAACCTGGGCGCGCTCTACGACTTCGTCACCGACCACCTGATGCAGGCCAGCGCGACGATGACGACCGCGCCGCTCGATCCGTGCGTCCGGATCATGACCGAGATCGGCGACGCGTTCCGCGCGGCGCACGCCAAGGTGTGATGAGGACGACCGAGCTGCTGACCCGGCTGCTCGAGCTGACCCCGCCGCCGCCGGCCGCGCACGCCCTGGCCACCGAGCAGCTGATCGCGGTGTTCGAGGCGATCCTCGAGCAGCGCGCCGAGGTCATCGCGCAGATCGCCGCGCCGGTGACCCTGACCGACGACGATCGCGAGATCTGGGGCGTCATCGAGCGCCGCCAGCACGCCTGGCAGGCCACGCTGGCCGCCGCGCTCCAGGCGGTCGCCGCCCAGCGCAGCGGGACCCGCCACCTGCGCAGCTACGCCCAGCACCTCTGATCCGCTGACGCGGCGGCCCTGCGGCGCGGCGCACC
>DASWOO010000680.1:0-1696 GCA_036404335.1 Kofleriaceae bacterium | reverse complement strand
GCGCGCGAGCCGGAGCTGCTCGTCCTGGAAGGCGCGGACCTGGGCGTAGCGCTGATCGAACCGGGCGATCAGCTGCTTGGCCTCGGCGGGCGAGACGTTGAGCTGCAGCGCCAGCGCGCTCGCGCCCTGGCCGGCGAACGTGGCGAAGTTGACGACCTTGCCGAGCTGGCGCTCGTCGGGCGTGATCGCGTCGAGTGGCTTGTCGAGCACCGCCGACGCGGTCAGCGCGTGCATGTCGGCGCGCGCGCGCAGCGGCTCGACCAGCGCGGGGTCGCCGGTCAGGTGCGCGAGCACGTAGAGCCCGAGCTGATGGTAGTCGACCGACATCAGCAGCCGGCCGGGCGGGGCGACGAACGCGCGGCGGATCCGCGCCATCTCCGGCGTGCGGCCGGGGACGCGGCTGAGATCCGGGTTGGTGCTGATCAGGTGGCCGGAGAACGAGCGCGCCGGGTAGAACCGCGAGTGGACCCGGCCGTCGACGTCGATGCTGCGGTGCAGGGCGTGCAGCCAGTTGTCGCGCAGCCGGCGCAGCAGCCGCCAGCGCAGGACCAGCGCGACGATCGGGTGGGCGTGCTCGATCCGCTCGAGCGCCTCGATCGACGTCGACCAGCCGGTCTTGGTGTGGCTGGCGATCGGCAGCTTCAGCTCCTCGAACAGCACGCTGCCGAGCTGCTTGGACGAGTTGATGTTGAACGCGTGGCCGGCGAGCGCCTCGATCTGCGCCGCGAGCTCGACCTCGAGCTCGGCGAACGCGACCTCGGCCGAGGTCAGCTGGCCGCGTTCCACCGCGACGCCGAGCTGCTCCATGCGGACGAGCAAATCCTGCAGCGCGTGGTAGCTGGCGAGCAGCGCGGGGTCGAGGTCGGGCGCGAGCTTGTGCCAGATCGCGGCGGACGCGTCGGCGCCCTGGCCGGCCACCGCCGCGGCGCGATCGATCGCCAGCGCTGCCCACGGCTTGCGGGCGCGGCCGACGCCCCGCACGGCGTCCTCGTCGGGCAGGGCCCGGCCGAGCACGTGCTTGGCGATCACGGGCAGGTCGTGCGGCGCCCAGTTGCTCGGCTGGCTCAGGTGCGAGGCGAACGCGGAGTCGCCGGCGACGCCCGCCAGCGTGATGCCCATGCGCGCGAGCGCGATGATCGCCGAGATCAGCTCGTGGCCGAGCTTGGCCTCGCCCGGATCGGCGAGCCACGCGGCGAGGGCCGGCCAGCCGCGGCTGCCGGCTGCGACGTAGCACGCCGTGCCGTCGCCGACCGACAGCGCGATGCCGGCGAGCGCCTCGTGGATCGGCGCCGGATCCTCGAGCAGCGCGTGGATCGCGATCGGCTGGCCGCCGAGCCGGGCCAGCACCGCGGTGACCGCCTCGGGCGACTCGCACACGTCGGTGCGGATCTCGGCGCCGTCGTGCGCCAGCAGCTCGGCGAACCCGAGCCGCTCGTACAACTCGTTGACCGGGCCGGGTGCCGGCGGCCGGTAGCCCAGCTGCTCGAGCGGCACCGGCAGCGGGCGACGGCGATCGAGCCGCGCGCGCGCCAGCTCGCGCGGGATGTCGGCCTCGGCGGCGCGCAGCGCGTTCCCGAGCCGGCCCTTGAGCTCACCGGCGGCGGCGAGCGCGGCGGCGACCGTGCCGTAGGTCTCGAGCAGGCTGGTCGCGCTCTTGGCGCCGAGGCCCTTCACCCCGGGCAGCGCGTCGTCGTCG
>DASWOO010000679.1:0-4197 GCA_036404335.1 Kofleriaceae bacterium | reverse complement strand
GCGATGGTTCGACACTGCGCCAATGGGCAGGCAGGCCCCGCGGCCTGGGGGCCTGGGGCTCCAGTCGGATTTGCTTCGTGCGACGGTGGCTGGTGCATTGTGCCCCGGCGCGATCATTGCTTATCCTGGGCACATGGTTCGTCCTATGACGCTCGCGCTCGTGTTGTGTGTGGCCGCCTGCGGTGTAGGCGGCGGTGACGACAAGCCCCCCGACGACACGACGCCGCTGTGCACGGCGACCCTCACCGTCTCGGGCACGTTCACGGTGGCGTCCGGCGCGGTGCTCGACTCGACCGCGGGCTGTCAGCCGGACGGCACGTGGACGATCAACGCCGCGACCGCCAGCAAGGGCAGCTGCTCGGCCGTGCCGGTCAAGGCCATGTACGCGTACACCATCGCCGGCACCGGCCGCGATACGTCGACGACCTACGCGACCGGCGCCGGCGAGGACTTCACGGGCGCGGTCGAGGCGACCGGCACCGGCAACTGCGAGGGCTCGTTCGACCACATCGTCAAGAACGGCAACAACTACGACGAATTCAACTTCCACCCCGAGCTCGCCAAGGCGACCGACGGCGCCACGAGCCTGGCGATCACGGGCGAGGGCACGTACAACCAGTGGAGCGCGCATCCCTGATGAGCGCTAAGGTCCGATCATGACGAAGCTCGAGTCCGGCGACGGCCGCTCCCACATCCGGTCGCGGTTGATGCGCGAGTCGCTGCAGAACCGCGGCGTCCTGTCGCAAACCGAGAGCGAGCGGGACCTGCGCGTGTTCCCGGACGCCACGCTGATCTCGATCGGCGGGCAGAGCATCTTCGACCGCGGCAAGGCGGCGATCCTGCCGATCGTCGACGAGCTGGTCCAGCTCAAGAAGGATCCGAGCCTCAAGCTGGTGATCGGCGTCGGCGGCGGGACGCGCGTCCGCCACACGATCTCGGTCGCGGTCGACCTCGGCCTGCCGGTCGGCGGCATGGCCCAGCTGGTCGGCGCGATGGAAGAGCTCAACGCGATCCTGCTCAACACGCTGCTGGCGCCGCATGGCTCGATGCCGATGCAGCGTGATCACTTCTGGGATCTGCCGCTGTACTTCGACGCCGGCATCACGCCGATCGCGATCTCGGTGCCGCCGTACCACTTCTGGGAACCGCCGCCCGAGGAGGGCCACCTGCCGTCGCACGGCTCGGACTTCGGCCTGTTCCAGCTCGCCGACGTGCTCGGCATGAAGCAGGTCATCTACGTCAAGGACGAGGACGGCCTGTACGACAAGGATCCCAAGCAGCACGCCGACGCGGTCAAGTTCGACAAGATCACGCTCGAGGAGCTCATGCCGCAGCTGCCCAAGGAGAACATCCTCGACCGCGAGCTGTTCCATCAGTGGGTCAACGCCAAGAACCTGTCGCGGATCACGATCGTCAACGGGCTCAAGCCCGGCCAGCTGACCCGCGCGGTCTACGGCGACGACGTCGGCACCGTGATCACCAAGGGCCAGCCGTGAGCACGATCGGCGGCGAGCGCCGTGTGATCGACTCGACCCTGGCGCGCTCGACCCTGACCGGGCCGAGCGACCGCGACCACGACTACCAGCCGGTCGCGGTGATGCCCGACGTCAAGGTCGTCAAGATCGGCGGCCAGAGCATCCTCGACCGCGGCCGGTCGGCGCTGTTCCCGATCCTCGACGAGGTCATCGAGGCCCGCAAGCTCGGCATCCAGGTCGTGCTGCTGACCGGCGGCGGCACGCGCGCGCGCCACATCTACTCGATCGCCAGCGAGCTCGAGATGCCGACCGGCGTGGTCGCCACCCTGGGCAAGTACATCCCGATGCAGAACGCGCGGATGCTGCAGATGCTGCTAGCCAAGCACGGCGGCATCTTCATCCTGCCCGACGACTTCGAGAAGCTGCCGCTCTACCTGTCGATGGGCTGCATCCCGATCATGAGCGGCATGCCGCCGTTCGGTTACTGGGAGAAGCGCGAGAAGGGCAGCCGGATCCCGCCGCACCGCACCGACGCCGGCGTGTTCCTGTCGTGCGAGTTCCTCGGCGTGCGGCGCGCGCTGTTCATCAAGGACGAGGACGGCCTGTACACCGACGATCCGAAGAAGGATCTCAACGCGGTGCACATCCCGTCGATCACGGCGCAGGAGCTGATCGACCGCGGCCTGCCCGACGTCGTCGTCGAGCGCATGGTCGTCCAGTACATGAAGCGCTCGACGTGGTGCAAGGAGATCCAGATCTGCAACGGGCTCAAGCCCGGTCAGGTCCTCGCCGCGCTCAAGGGCGAGGACGTCGGCTCGATCATCCGCGCGTCCTGAGCGCGGCTACTTGGTGCCGGCGCTGCCGCCGCCCGTGCCCGCGCCACCCCCGCCGCCGGTGCCCGCGCCGCCGCCGGCCTTGCGCAGGTGGCCGCTGCCGTCGCCGTGGCCGGAGTGGTTCGAGCCGTCGGCGTTCTTGCCGCCGCCGACGCCGCCCTGGTTGCCCTGGGGCGCGGCCTGGATGTTGGTCTGGACCCAGGCCGAGGCCTTGACGATCCGGCCCTCGACCTCGTGCGACAGCTCGTCGACCTTGTCCTTGGGCGTGATGGTGACGACCACGCCCTTGGCCGCGTGCTTGGCGGTCGCCTTGGCGCCGTCCGGGACGTAGACCGGGCACAGGCCCTGGCCGCCGCCGTGCGCGCCCTTCTGGTTGTGGCCGCCGCCGCCCGTGGCGCCTTCGGCCACGAGCTCCTTCTTGTCGGCGAGCAGATCGTCGGTCCGCTTCTGGATCGACAGCACCGCGTCCGCGTCGCTGGACTCGATGGTCACGACGACGGTCTTGCCCTTCACCGCCGTGGTCGTGGTCGAGCCGAGCACCATGCTCGGGCAGTTGCCGGCGCGGTGCGGGCCGACCAGCCCGGTGTCGCCCGAGCCGGTCGTGGCGCCGGCCGAGCCAATCGTGGCGCCCGCCGAGCCCGCGGCGTCCGAGCCGCTGCCGGCGGCGACGGTGTCCGATCCGGCGCCGCTGCCGGCCGAGCCCGCGGCGAGGTCCGAGCCCGAGCCCGACCCGGTGCCGGCGGCGTCCGCCGGCATCATCGAGCCCGAGCCCGACCCGGCCTGCGAGCCGCTACCGGTGCCCTGCGACGGCTCCTTCTTGCAAGCGGCAGACATCGCGAGTGAAACCCCGAACAACACGTAGGCTAGGCGCATGGTGTGATTCCTCTTTCGCTCCCTGGCTCAAATGTTACATCCGTTTTACAGCGCTGGCCACCTCCCTCGGTCCACCCTCTGGAGCTCGATGCGCGCGGCCCTGCTCTGCTTGCTGCTTGCCAGTCCGGCCGTCGCCGAGCCGCGCCGGGGCGAGCCGCCGGCCTTGGACGTCCGGCTACCGCCGGGGACGCGCACCGACGCGCACGGCCAGCTCGTCTCGGGTCGTGGACTGCGCGAGACCACGGACTGGCTGGCGCGGGATCTGGACCGCCGCGGCATCGCCGTCCAGCGGGTTGGACCCTACGATGTCCGGGGGATCGAGCTGACGCGGTTCGTCAGTCAGACACCGTCCACGCCCTGGCTGGCGATCCACGCGATGAGATCTGCCGGCAAGACGCTTATCTACTTCGTTCCAAGAGCCAAGATCGCTGCTACACCTTGACGAAGCGCTCGCATCCGTCTAAAGACAGTGCTCTCGAAATCACTCGGGGATCGTCTAATGGTAGGACGTCAGTCTCTGAATCTGACTATCATGGTTCGAATCCATGTCCCCGAACTAAGCAGCCGCGCTACTTGACCTACCCTGCGGCTACGCGTAGAACGTGCTCTCTCGAAACGGCCCCATAGTCTAGCGGTTAGGACGTCGGCCTCTCACGCCGAAAACTTGGGTTCAATTCCCAATGGGGTCACCAGCTTCCGAGTTGCTTCGCCAGCAGCTCCCTCTACAGCGACGATAGATCGATGGCCCACAGGCCTGCGACGTCGTCTTGCTCGGTAGCGCCCGCGGCGCCCGCAGCAAACGACACCACGCCGACGTGGTGTGCGCGATCGATCGCGAAGTTCTCGGCGCCGAGCGCGACGGTGGCCGAGCGCGTGGCGCCGAGCGCGCGCGCCTGCAGGCCGTAGCGCCAGCCGGTCGACAACGCGGGATCGCGCACGGCGTCGACGAACAGGAACCGCGCGTCGAGCCCGGTCGCGTCCCCGCCCAGCGCAAACGCGGTGTAGACCCCGGCGCC
>DASWOO010000678.1:0-2279 GCA_036404335.1 Kofleriaceae bacterium | reverse complement strand
GATCGACGTGCAAGGGCCTCCGCTGGCGGGTGATCACCACCGCACGGTTGCCGCGCCACGCAGCCGGCGAAGTTGCCCGCCGGTTTTGTATGGAACGCGCAAACCGAGGCGAGTTCCGCGGCGATCGTTCTGGTGATCGGTCCCCCCAGCGAGTGCCTCAGCGAGGACTCACTCCGGCGGATCGTCGAGCAGGAGCTTCAGGCCGGCGGGCAGCGTGTCACCCAGCGCGACGCGCTCCTCGCGGGCCTCGAGCTCGACGACCTGCTCGACCAGCACCGCCGCGCGATCGCCGCCGGGCATCGCGCGCACCGTCTCGGCGAGCCGGGCGCGGCTCGCGTCGTCGAGGTCGCGGGTGCGGTCGCCGGTGCGCCGGCCGAGCTGGGCGAGCGGGAACGCCGCCTTGTCGGGCTCGGGCCAGTCCCACGCGCACAGCAGCTGCAGCCAGTCCCGGATCTTGCCCGGCGCGATCACCTGGTTCAGCGGCCCGTACAGCGGCACGCGGGCGCCGATGCGCGCCAGCGCCCACAGGTTGACGATGTCCTCGCGGCCCTTGCGCGGCTCGAGCCGGCGCATCAGCTCGTCGCCGAGCTTGAGCTTGTTGTGCACCGGCAGCCGCTCGAGGCTGGCGACCACGCGCCACATCTCGGCCAGCTCCTGCTTGCTCGGCTTGGCCTCGGTCAGCTTCTTGGCCTGCAGCGGGTTGGGCAGCAGGAGCTTGGCCAGCCGGTCGTAGATCTGGTCGTGCTGGCCCTTGGCGAGCCCGCCGGCGATCCGCCGCCAGGTGATCCACCACGCCAGCTTGTTGGGCTCGCTCTTGCCGAACACGAGGTTCTCGTTGAACACGCCCCACATCACGCGGGCGCGCCAGGTGTCGAGCGGGGCGCCGGTGCCGGGCCGCAGCAGGAACCCGGCGAGGTTGAGCCAGCGCTGCTCGTGATCGGCCGTCTTCTTGCGCTCGGCCGCGACCTCGACCAGCGCGTCGAACAGCGCGCGCGTGGTCGTCACCGACCAGTCATCGCGCCGGGCCTCGAGCATGGTCTCGAGGTCGCGGGTCAGGGTCGCGAGCTCGGCGCCGGTCCGGAACGCGCGCTGGATCCGCGCCTTGGCCTCGTCGGTCCGCGGGTGGGCGTCATCGGCCGACGTCTCCGCGGCCGGCGCGGTGCCGCCCGAGCGCATGTCGAACGCCAGCTTCCACGTCTCGGACGCCGCGCCCGGCTCGGGCACCTCGACGCACGCGATCTCGAGCGCGCCGAGCTCGGTGATGTGGACCTCGAGCCGCACCGTGACCTCGCCGCGGCCGCGCGCGCGCAGCACGGTGACGATCGGCGGCAGCTCCAGCAGGTCGCTGCCGTCGTCGAGGGTCTCGGGCCGGCCGTCGCCGACCGGGACCAGCGCGCCCGGCGCGTCGGCGCGCGAGCTCGACGAGTACAGCCGGAAGCTGACCGGGCGATTGGTCACCAGCCGGAAGTCGCGGGCGAGCTGGACCCGGGCGCCGTCCTCGAGCCCCGACGGCGCGAGGCACACCGCCATCCGCTCGCTGCCCGACGCCACGCCGATGTAGAACGCGCGCGGCGTCCCGCCCTTGATCCGGATCGCCAGGCCGCGGCGGACCAGGCCGTAGTACGCCGCGCCCTGCGCGACCGCGAGCTCGGGCATCGCCGCGGGCAGCTCGCGCGGCGCCACGTCCTGCCACGCCGCGATCTGCGCGAGCACGCGGCCGCGCAGCGCGACCGGCGTCATCGCGCCGCCGTTGAACAGCACCGCCGAGATCGGCCGGCCGGCGTGGCGCGCGAGGAACGCCGCCAGGTGGCGGGTGACCGCCGGGTCGCTGGCGTAGGGCAGGCCGAACTCCTGCAGGCCGCCGCGGCCGCGGACGAGCTGGGCGTCGCGCTCGACCAGCGGGAAGAACCCGTCGAACAGCACGCCGTCGAGCTCGGCGCGCGTGATCTCGTCGCGCAGCGTGCCGCCGATCAGCTTGGCGCCGCGGCTGGTGACCACGATCGGCGCGACGTCGGTGGCGTCGGCGAGCAGCTGCTCCTTGGCCAGCCGGCAGGCATGGACCAGGCCGTGCCACTGCAGCGCGTCGAGCTTCTTGCCGGTGCGCGCGACCAGGCGCTGCTCGACGATCTTGCCGAGCGTCAGGTCGAGGTTGTCGCCGCCCAGCAGTACGTGATCGCCGACCGCGGTCCGCGTGAAGTCGTCGTCGCCGACGTCGATCAGCGTGAAGTCGGTGGTGCCGCCGCCGACGTCGAACACCAGCACCCGGTCGCCGGCGGTCA
>DASWOO010000677.1:0-6591 GCA_036404335.1 Kofleriaceae bacterium | reverse complement strand
GGAGGCGGTTCACATCCGACGTTCGAGCTCGGCCCGCAGGCCGAGATCGGCGAAATCATCGATCGTGTGGTGGGCGCCGGCGGCGCGCAGGGTCTCGTCGGTCAGCGACGAGCGCACCCCGACGGTGTAGAGCCCGGCGGCCGACGCCGAGCGCACGCCCGACAGCGAGTCCTCGAACGCGATCGCGCGGTCGGCGTGGCCGGCGAGCCGGCTCAGGCCGGTCTGGTACGGCAGCGGGTGCGGCTTGCCGTGCGCGAGCTCCTCGCCGTACACGACCTCGGCGAGCCGGGCGTCGAGGCCCATCGCGCGCAGCATCAGGCCCGCGTTGTCGCGCGGCGCGTTGGTCACCACGCCGTAGCGCGCGCCGCGGCGATCGGCCCAGTCGAGCAGCTCGAGGAGGCCGGCGCGCGGCGCGATCCGCTCGTGGCCGACGAGGTCCCGGAACAGCTGCTCCTTTTGCGCGGCGAGCGCGGCGTGCTCGTCTGCCGGGCGGTCGGGGAACAGCAGCGCGAAGATCGCCGCGTGGCCAAAGCCCATGATCCGGGTCTTGTACAGGTCGAAGTCGATCTCCGGCCGGCGGTGGCGCGCGAGCAGCACGACGAACGCCTGGAAGTGCAGCGGATCGGTGTCGAGCAGCGTCCCGTCGAGATCGAACAGCAGGGTGAGCGACATCAGGGCTCCAGGGCGCGGGCGAGGAAGGGGAGGGTGGCGCCGAGCGCGGCGATCAGCGCCAGGCCGACGCGCAGGGTCGCGAACGAGGCGATCAGGCCGATCGCGGGCGGGCCGGCGAGGAACGCGATATACGACACCGAGGCGAGCGTGGCGATCGCGGTGCCGTGGGCGACGCCGGGCAGCCGGCCGCCGGCGCGGAACGCGGTCGGGACCAGGGTCGCGACGCCCAGGCCCGTGGCCGCGAACCCGACGAGCATCGCGGGGACGCTGTCGATCGCGAGCCCGGCGCCGAGCACGACCGCGACCGCGATGCCGCCGGCGCGGACCACGCCGGCCGCGCCGAGCCGGCTGGCCACCGCGTCGCCGGCGAACCGGCCGACGAGCATCGCGAGCGAGAACACGGCGTAGCCCGAGGCGGCGATCGCCTCGCTGGTGTGCAGCAGGTCGCGGAGGTAGACGCCGGACCAGTCGGCCATCGAGCCCTCGCTCGCCGACGAGCAGAAGCAGATCGCGCCGAGCGCGGCGAGGGTGACCCACGGGTGCTTGCGCGGCAGGGCCGGCGCGAGGCCGGCGACCGGCTCGCCCGAGCTCGGCGCGATCGGCGCGACCGGCGCGATCGGCGCGGTGGTGTGATGCAGGAGCCGCGCGCCGGCGATGGTCGCCGGCACCAGGAAGCCCAGGCCGGCGATGCCGAGGTGGGTGATCGGGTCCAGGCCGATGCCGGCGGCGAGCGCGGCGGTCGCGGCGCCGGTGAACCGGCCGAGGCAGACGATGCCGTGCAGCGAGCCGAGGATCGGCCGGCCGAGCCGGCGCTCGATCTCGATGCCGTGGGCGTTGAGCGCGACGTCCATCATGCCGGTCGCGGCGCCGAGCGTGACGAGCACGACGGCGGCGAGCGCGGTGCTCGTCGGCCAGCCCGGCAGCATGACCAGCAGGCACGACGCGGTGGTCGCCGCGCGCAGGAGCCAGCGGCTGCCGCGCCGCGCGATCAGCAGGCCGGCGAACCGGAACGAGATCATCGCGCCCGCGGCCGGACACAGCAGCAGCACGCCGAGCGCGCGATCGCCGAGCTCGAGGTGCGCGCGCAGCGCCGGGATCCGCGAGGCCCAGCTCGCGCAGATCGCGCCGATCAGGAAGAACATCGCGCCCAGCGCATAGCCAGCGCGGCGTGCTTCGCGATCGTCTGTGGACGGGGTGGTCATGATGGGCGTCAGATTAACGGGCGGGATCGATCCGTGCGACGACGTCGAGGTACTGGGTCAGCTCGCGGACCGTGAGCAGGTGATCACGGACCTTGGCCCGGGCGGCCTCGCCGAGCCGCGCGCCCATCGCCGGGTCGCGCAGCAGGCGGCGGATCGCCAGGCCGTACGCGGCGAGGTCGCGCGGCTCCTGCAGCAGCAGGCCGTGCACCGCGTGGTCGATCTGGTCCTGGATGCCGCCGGTCGCGCTCGCGATCACCGGCCGGCCCTTCCACATCGCCTCGGTGATGGTCAGGCCGAAGCCCTCGCGCAGGCTCTTCTGCAGGACGATCGCGGCGTGGCGCTGCAGCGCGTTGACGATCGCCGCGTTCTCCTCCCGGTCGGCCATCGGCAGCGACGCCAGGTGGATCCGGGCGCGCGACGCGTCCGGCAGCGCGCGCCAGGCGTTGACCGCGGCGCGGAACGTCTCGGCGCCCTCGGGGTCGTCGGTCACCGCGCTGACGTTGGGGCCGGCGAACACCAGGTCGGCGTCGATCGGATCGCTGCTGTCGAGCTGCTCGGCGAACCCGCGGATCACGCCGATCGGATCCTTCAGCGGATCCCAGCGCGACACCTGCACGACCAGCGGCGTGGTCCACGCGGTCGGCCGGCCGGTGCGGATCACCTCGGCCTTGCGCCGCACCACCGCGTGCGTGCCGTCGTCGGCGCGATACACCGGCTCGGCCTCGCCCGGCGGGCCATCGATCAGCCCCGCGTGTACCAGGATCGACCGCGTGGTCGGCTCGTCGAGCGGCTGGTTCTTGGCCGAGAACGGATCGATCGACGGCTCGACCACCACCGCGCGCCGGGCGTCGAGCGCGGTCGGGATGTAGGCGTGGCGTGAGAAGATCGTCGCCGGGACCTCGGCCAGGTACGGCGCGAGCAGCTGCCACGCCAGGTCGGTGTGCGCGTTGGAGAAGTCGGCGCCGACGTGGCAGCGCCACGCGACGATCGCGCCGTGCGCCTGCAGCGCCGGGGCGAGGCCCGCGGTCTGCGGATCGTGCAGCAGCACGACATCGCCGGGCCGGACCCGCTCGAGCATCGCCGCCGCGTTGTCGGCGAGCACGGCCTCGTAGATCGCGCGCTCGGCGTCGCCGAGCGGGCTGCCGTCGCCGGCCGCGCCGTGCAGCGCGTGGTGCAGCCGCTTGGTCAGCTGGAAGAACTCGGCGGTGCCCTCGATCACCAGCCAGCGGGTGTCGATGCCGAAGCCGCGGGCGTAGCACAGCAGCGACTGCAGGATCTCCGCGACCCCGCCGCCCCGCGCGGTCGAGTTGACGTGCCACCAGGTGCGGCCGCGCAGCTGGCGCGCGCGCGACGCCCCGGACTGCGCGGTCTCCCGCATGCGATCCTCACCGATCAGCGGCGCGAACCGATCGATCGGCCAGCTCGCGAGCTCGACTTCTTCCAGGCGTGCCATGGCAGCTCCTTGCGTTGAGATCAGACCGACGCGCGGCGCTCGATCGGCTGGCAGATCGCCTCGATGATGTCGTAGGTCGGGATCATCGACGCGAAGTCGCAGACGAACCGCTGCTTGCCCCGGACCGCGGCGAGGAACGCGGCGAGCTCGCCGACGTAGCCGGTGCGGACGTGGCCCGAGTCGAGCGGGCTCGGGTGGTTGGCGTCGCGCCACCGCTTGTTGTCCTTGCCGTCGGGGCCGGGCCGGCCGGGCGCCTTGTAGTCGAGCTCCCAGAAGTTGTTGATCGTCGCGTAGTGGCCGTTGCGGCCGACCACGCGCAGCGCGAACGTGAAGTCGGGGAACAGGTTGCCGCTGAGCACCCGGCCGAGCGCGCCGCCGGCGTACTTGAGCGAGACCTCGACGAGCAGGCCCTCGTTGGACTCCTCGACCAGGCGGTGCTCGCTCGACGTGACCTGGCCGCCGCCCAGCGCGATCGCGAGGTCGAACGCGTGGATCGTCTGCGCGAGCAACAGGCCGCGCGCGCCCGACGCCGAGCCCCACAACGGCCCGCGCGGCTTGTTGGCGGTGTGCAGCACGTCGACGTAGGCCACGCCGCCGAACTCCTTGGTCGCGATCAGCTCTTGAAGGCGCTGGACCGTCGACGCGAACCGGAAGTTGAGGCCGACGCCGGTCGCCACGTTGGCCTGGCGCGCGAGCTCGACCAGGCGCAGCAGCTGGGCGCGATCATAGGTGGGCGGCTTCTCGACGAACACCGGGATCTTGCGGGCGAGCGCCTGCTCGGCGAGGTCGATGTGGACCTGGGGATAGGCCGCGGCGATCACCGCGTCGAGCGGCTTGCCGTCGTACTTCGCGTCGAGCATCTCGGTGATCGACTCGAACACGCGGGCGCCGCCGACGCGGGCCGCGGCGCGCTCGGCGCGGGGCTTGGCGAGATCGCACACCGCGACGACGCGCACGTCGTCGAGCTGCTGCAGCGCGGGGATCAGATTGGCGAGACCCTGTTCTCCAACTCCGAGAAAGCCGATGTTCATGTCGGCGGCTACGAGCACGCGCTGTACCAGTCGCGCGACAAGACATAATCAGTGGTTCCGGCCGCGTCAGACTACAATTTTCAAGTGAGCTTGAGTTGCGGAATGCAACGCGTGACTCGTCGAGTAGTTGCCCGATCCCCCTGGGAGCCCCGGGCGCGGGCGCGTTCGTCAGGATCCGCGGATTCCGCGACATTCACGCGGCCGTCAAGAGCGCTTGAAGCCAGCGCTGGTACGGCGTGAGCGTGCCGCGGACCTGCCCGAGCAGCGCGGTCAGCTTGTCACCGTGCAACGCATCGGGGCCGATCCCGAGCTTCTTGAGCTTGTCGTAGACCGCCTGCGGCGTGCGGCCGAGGCGCTCGGCGAGATCGCGTACGCCCGTGGCCTCGTGCGCCAGGTGGAGGAACACCAGCTCCTCGAGATCGCGCAGCATGTCGCCGGCGGTGCCGCCCGGGAACGGTTCGAGCGCCGGGGCCGCGCTGCGCAGCTCGACGTTGCTGAGCGCGCAGCACAGCCGCCAGGTGTCGTCGGTCGCGGTCGCGCGGTCGCGCAGCAGGAAGTAGCGCTCGAGGACGTTGCGCAGCTCGCGGACCCCGCCCGACCAGCGCGAGCCGGCGGCGAGATCGGCCAGCGCGCCGAGCTCGCGGCCCGACGTCGAATGGTTGGTGCGCCGGGCGACCTCGTCGGCGAGATCGATGCAGATCAGCCGGGTATCCTCGGCCTCGAGCGGGGCCAGGATGATCGGCATGACGCTGAGCCGGTGGTAGAGGTCCTCGCGGAACTCGTGCGGGATCATCTTGCGCAGGTCGCGGTTGGCGGCGGCGATCACGCGGACATCCGCGCTGCGCTCCTCGGTGGCGCCGAGCGGCCAGAACGTGCCGCGCGCGAGGAACCGCAGCAGCTTGGCCTGGAGCTCGATCGGCAGCTCGCTGACCTCGTCGAGGAACAGCGTCCCGCGGTCCGCCAGCTCGACCAGCCCGAGCTTGTGGGCCTGCGCGCCGGTGTACGCGCCGCGGTGGTGGCCGAACAGCTCGCTCTCGAACAGGCTCGGCGTCAGCGACGCGCAGTTGAGCGCGACGAACCGTCCGGTGATCCGCTCGCTGTGCGCGTGGATGTCTTCGGCGAGGACCTCCTTGCCCACGCCGGTCGGACCGAGGATCAGGACCGGGCAGCTCGACGGCGCGATCTTCTTGGCGAGCTCGAGCACGCGCTGGCGGTTCGCCGAGCCGGCGGTGAAGACCCACTTGGCAGGGCGAGGTTCGGACGGCACACCCAACATAGCCACGGCTGAATACTTGGATGACAGTCGCTCGAATGGGTAATTGCCGGATTCATATTCATGCGCATACTCTGGATCTGACCGAACGCATCATGTCGATTGGTTCGGGCGCCGGGCGGCGCGGCTCGCGGTCAGGAACTCGGCCTCGGCGCGGGTCAGCTGGTGCGACGGGCGAGCAGGGCGCGCTCGGCGCGCGGGCCGCGCGGGTCATCGCGCCACAGGTAGCCCGGGTGCTGGTGGTCGGCGAGCCAGAGCGCGGTCGCCTCGGTCAGCGCGCGCTGCAGCGCGAGCGTGGGCGCGGCGTCGGCCAGCCAGGCGTGGAGCGCCGGCCAGTCGCGGACGATCGCGTCGTGGGCGAGCTCGAGGTAGCGCGTGGTCGGCGAGCCGCCGCGGATCACGAGCGGCGGCGACGCGGTCAGGGCGTCGATGACGAGGTCGACGCGGGCGCGCTCGGCGGGATCGGCGGCGGCGAGCTCGGCGAGCGGTAGCTGGCGGCGGGCGATCGCGAGCGTGGCGGGCTCGGTGATCGTGATCAGGCGGAGCAGCAGCCGGCGCAGGGTGAGCCGGGCCGCGGGCTCGAGCGCGCGATCGACCCGCTCGGCGCGCTCGCGCAGCGCGCGGGACACCGGGTCGCCCGGGGGCACGCGCAGGGTGCCGCGGTGGATGCAGTCGACGTAGAGCGCGTGCAGCGTCGTCGACAGGACCGGCAGCGCGCCGGGCATGGCGATCACGCTGTTGATCAGCTGGTCGACGGCCGCGGGCGGATCGAACACCAGGCCGTGGTGCAGGGCGGGGGCCTCGATCGCCTCGCGCAGCTCGTCCTGCGTCAGGTCGGGGAGCGGGAACCGGATGCGATCCCAGCTGGCGCCGAGCGGCGACGCGCAGGCCGCGAGCTCGAGATCGTTGCGCAGGGTGGCGACGATGCGCACGCCGGTGGCCGCGAGCGCGCCGAGCTGG
>DASWOO010000676.1:0-2250 GCA_036404335.1 Kofleriaceae bacterium | reverse complement strand
TCGGGCTCCTCGACCAAGAGCAACGCGGTCGGCACGATGTGCGGCAACGCTGCAAAGGCCAGCCAGTACAGCATTCCTTCGCTCATCGCGTTGGCGCGAACCCTCGTACCGTCATGCAGTGTGACGCCCAGTGCCTTCTGCGAGCCGCTAGTCGGGAGCCAGAGGGATTTCACCGTGGGAAAGTGACGGCGAACGCTCTCTTCGATGCTATCGAATGCCGGCCGATCCCGCGACAAGATGACTTCATAAATGGCTGCGAGCCCCTCACCCTTTTCTCCGATCTCGATGGCCTCGCCTTCGGAGATCAGGTCACAAGGTAGCCGCATCGAATCAGGGTCCCAGCGAACCAGCGTCGCGCCGCGTGCAGCGTCGAGAGACTGATCTGCGCTGGGATGCTGGTATAGGGCGTCGAGCAGTCCGCTCATCGGCCAGCGAACATCGAGCGTCCAATACCCGCTTTCACGTCCGATCTTGGCATGAACCTCGTTGGCGCGTCGCAGGAGTGTCATCTCCAAGATCGTGGCGTCTCGATGACGGCCGTCAGAACGCGCGCCCATCTCCTGTTGGCCGCGTCCGATCAGGTCGCCTGCAAGCTGCAGCGCGCTCAGCACCGTGCTCTTGCCGCTATCGTTGGGGCCGATCAGCGCGTGGAGCCGGGTCAGCTCCAGTGTCACGTCGCGGGCGCATCCGTAGTCGCGGATCCGCGCGCGCGTGATGTACGGCCTGTCCTCGTCGGTCACCGGGACATCGTCCTCCACCCGGCGGAGCGCGTCAAATCGCCAGACCGTCGAGCTTGGGCCGGGCTCAGCGCTCGAAGGTCAGGCGGTACTCCGCGGGGATCTGCTGCGGCGATTCGATCGCGCCGATGCGGGGGCGGAGCAGGCCGTCGTGCAGCGAGTAGATCCAGCCGTGCACGGTGACCTCCTGGCCGCGGCGCCAGGCGTCCTGGACGATCGTCGTGTGGCAGACGTTGGCGACCTGGGCGTCGACGTTGAGCTCGGCGAGGCGGTCGGTGCGGGCGTCGAAGTCCTCGATCGCCTGGAGCTCGTCGCGGTTCCACAGGTAGACGTCGCGGATGTGGCGCAGCCAGTTGTCGATCAGGCCGAGCGACTGGGGCTGCATCGCCGCGCGCACGCCGCCGCAGCCGTAGTGGCCGACGACGATCACGTGCTTCACCTTGAGCACGTCGATCGCGTACTGCAGCACCGACAGGCAGTTGACGTCGGTGTGCTCGACGACGTTGGCGACGTTGCGGTGGACGAACAGCTCGCCCTGCTTGCGGCCGATCACCTCGTTGGGCGGCAGCCGGCTGTCCGAACAGCCGATCCACAGCAGCTCGGGCTTCTGGATGCTGACCAGGCGGGAGAAGAACTCCGGGTCCTCGGCGATCTGGGTGGCCGCCCACGCGCGGTTCGCGGCGAGGCAATCTTCGAGCAGATCCATCGCGGCCGATGTATCACAGCGGCGCGCGCCGTGCGCGAGCCTCGGCCCGCCCGTGGTGAGCTACTGCTTCTGCCAGACGCGCACGTAGTCGACCTGCATCGTCGCCGGGAACTGCGCGGGGTTGAGCTGCGCGTTGCCGGTGAACACGCCGCTGAGCGCCAGGTTAAGGATGATGTGGAACGGCTTGCGGAACTCTTCCTTGTTCGCCGGGGTGATGTCGACGGTGTGGACCGGGGTCGGCCGGGTGTCGCGATCGACGTACCAGCGGATCTGGCTGGCATCCCACTCGATCGTGTAGAGGTGGAACTGGCTGACGTCGCCGACGGTCGCCTGGTTGGGCTGCTGGTTGTTCTGGCCATCGGCCCACGGGAACAGGCCGACGCGCGAATCCCAGAACAGGTTCTGGAACGTGTTGGCCTCGGTGTTGCGGTGCTCCATGATGTCGATCTCGCCGCAGCTCGACCAGTTCGACGCCATCGTGTCGTAGCGCGTGATCGGCGCGCCGTAGTCGCTGGTGTACGTGTCGTCGCACGAGTCGCCCATCATCCAGAACGCCGGCCAGGTGCCGGTGACGTTGGGCATCGCGATCCGGGCCTCGACGCGGCCGTAGGTCCACGACTTCTTGCCCTTGGTGGTGAGCCGCCCCGAACGCTGGTACCAGTTGCGGCCGGCGATGTTGGTCGGCTGGGTGTTGTCGTCGGCGCGGATCACGAGGTTGCCGTTCTGGCGGAACGCGTTCTCCGGGCGGTACCACTCCCACTCGCCGTTGCCCCAGCCATCGAAGCCGCCGGCGCCGGAATTGAAGCC
>DASWOO010000675.1:0-3584 GCA_036404335.1 Kofleriaceae bacterium | reverse complement strand
AGCGGATATAGATATGCCTCGGGGTGGCGCTCGAACCGGGTCAGCACGCCGAGGTCATCGGCGGCCTTGGCGCAGCGCTCGCCGCGCTCGGCGGCGACCAGGGTCGCGGTCGTCCGCGCGGTGCGCAGGCCGCGCACCGTCGGCACCACGCCGGGGTTCGCCAGGTGCCAGCGCGCCCGCGCGCGCAGCAGGTCGACGAACTTGAGGCCGCGCAGCACGTCCTCGAGCTTGCCCAGGTGGGGCTCGCCGCCGAACGTGATCGCCAGGAACAGGATCTCGAGCTGCTCGGCGATCGCCGCGCGCGGCACCCGGGCGAGCAGCACCGGCAGCGCTTCCTCGCCGAGTGTGGCCGCGACCAGGCGCAGCACGCGCAGCCGGTGCTGCGGCGGCACATCGTCGATCGACACCGCCAGCACGCGGGCGAGCGGCGGCGACGCGAAGCACTCGATCGCGTCGCCCCACAGCCCGGGCGCGCGGGCGAACACCGCGGCGATGCCATCGCTGGCGACGTGGCGCAGCGCGTGCGGCAGCCGCTCGCTGGTGATCTTGCCGGCGCCGGTCGTCGCGGTCGCGACGCTGACCAGCGCCTCGTCTGCGAGCGCGACGGCCTCCGACGGCCACTGGGTCGCCGCCGGCAGGGCGCGGCTCTGGCGATAGCCGAGCGTCCAGATCGCCTGCTCGCGGACCGGGTGCGGCGTCGCCGGATCGAGCGCGAGCTTGGCGAGGCGGCGCACGGTCTCGATCGACGGGTACTGGCTCAGCCAGGCGCAGCCCTGGCGGCGCAGCTCGGTGGCGTGGCGCGGCTCGATCATCCAGTAGCCGAGCTCGGCGAGCGCGCGGGCGTCGCCCAGCCACGGCTCGCCGTCGGCCATCAGCTTGGTGAACCGCTCGCGCGCGATGCCCTCGAACGGCTGGCCGGCGACCGGCAGCCGGGCCAGCACGTCGGCGAGCTGGTAACGCACCGCCGGCGGCAGCGCCTCGAGCGTCTCGGCCCAGCCCGGCGGGCGGAACGCCGCCGGCGCGGCGGTCGGGGTCACCGGAGCTGGCACCGATCCAGGATAACGAAACTCGCCGCGGCGAGGGCTCGGCCGCGCCGGCTATCGGCGATAGTCTTGCGCATGCTCCGCGCCCTGCTCGTCGCGACCGTCGTCTGGCTCGGGGGCGCGGCTGTCGCACATGCGGCGCCGGGCGCGGCGATCACCGGCACGGTCACCGGCACGGTCACGTTCGACGGCCCCGCGCCCGAGCGCGTCAAGGTCCGGCGCGACACCGACCTGTACTGCGCGCGGACCGAGCAAGTTTCGGAGGACGTGATCGTCTCCCACGGGAGGGTCAAGGACGCCCTGGTGCGGATCAAGAACGGCACGTTTCCCGTCGAGAAGTCCGCGCCGCCGCCCGCGCCGGCGGTCATCGATCAGCAGGGCTGCAGCTACGCGCCGCACGTGATCGGCGTGGTCGCCGGCCAGCAGCTCTCGGTCCGCAACAGCGATGGTACGTTCCACAATGTCCACGGCTCGATCCACGGCCAGCTCACCTGGAACAAGCCGGCGATCCCCGGCGAGCCCGCGCTGACGCTCGACAACCCGGGCAAGGCCGGCGACGTGATCGATGTCGTGTGCGACGTTCATCCGTGGATGCACGCCTACGCCGTGGTCCAGGATCACGCGCGGTTCGCGGTGACCGGCGACGACGGCGCGTTTGCGCTCGGCGAGCTGTCGCCGGGCTCGTACACGCTCGAGGCCTGGCACCCGGTGATGGGCATGAAGCGCGCGACGGTGCGGGTCGTGGCCGGCAAGCCGTCGACGGTGACGTTCACGTACCGGCCCGCCGACGTGAAATAGGTCCGAGGCCGCGCGAGTTTGATCCGGGTGCGCAAGGCGATGCTGATCGGGCTGGGCGTCGGCCTGGGCGTGCTCGCCGCGCTGTGGGCGCTGCACCCCAGACCGCGCGTCGCGGCGATCACCGGCTGCGCGACCCTGCCGCCAGCGATCACGGTGCCGGGCATCGACGTGTCGTATCACCAGGACGCGATCGACTGGCGCAAGGTCGAGCGCGCCGGCATCCGGTTCGCGTTCATCCGCGTCGCCGATGGCGCCGGGATCCGCGATCCGCGGTTCGCGATCAACTGGCGGGGCGCGCGCGAGGCGCACGTCGCGCGCGGCGCCTACCAGTACTTCCGGCCCGATCAGAGCGCGGCGGCGCAGGCGGATCTCGTGATCGGCGCGCAGCGCGCGGCGGGCGCGGGCGAACTGCCGCCGGTGCTCGACATCGAGGTCGACGCCGGTCTCGGCGCCGCCGAGCTCGCGCGCCGCGCCCGCGCCTGGATCGACCGGGTGCGCGATCAGCTCGGGGTCGAGCCGATCGTCTACACCGGCGGCGATCTGTGGCGCGCCGGCGGCAGCCCGCCGATCACCGACCAGCCGCTGTGGCTCGCGCACTACGCGAGCTGTCCGGTGATCCCGGCGGGCTGGGCGCGCTGGACGTTCTGGCAGCATACCGACCGCGGCGCCGTGCCGGGCATCGAAGGCCCGGTCGACCTCGACGTGTTCGCCGGCAGCCTGGCCGAGCTGGCTAGTTACAGGTCGCGGTCAGGCTGAGCTTGTCGACGTAGAAGCTGGTCGGCATGGTGTTATTGAGCGTCGACGTGAACCGGAACGTGGCGGTCACCGGGTCGCTCGTGATCGGCGCGGTGAAGGTGAACGCGCTGAACACGCACGGATGCGCGCCCTGCTGGTTCGACTTGGTGCCGAGCGTCGAGATCGCCGTGGTGCCGCCGAGCACGTCGAACACCAGCGTGTCGTTGGCGGTCGCGACGGTCTCGGCGGTGTCGATGCAGATCTGCCCGGTCAGGGTCAGGTTCTTCACGCCCGCGGGCAGCTTGACCGTCTGCGACATGGTCTGGACCAGGCCGTCGGTGCCGCCGAGGCAGGCCGCGGTCGTGCCGTCGGCCGGCGTGATGCCCGGCATGCCGCACAGCAGCGAGGGCGTCACCGGATCCTGCGTCCACGGCGGGGTCGACGCATCGAAGCTGCCGTTGGGCAGGACCTCGACCGGCTGCGCGCCGCACACGACATCGCGCGAGCTCGCGTCGGACGCCGACGTCTGCACGTCGCCGCACGCCGCCAGGCTTGCTGCTGCACCGAGGACCATCGCTCGCGACCACATCGCGAGCAGCCTACACCGCGTGACGCAGCCTGTCAGTCAGTTCGCGGCCGCGTCGGCGTCGATCGATCGCCACAGCCGGGCGAGCACCTGCGGCGACGGCGAGGCCGGCGCCACGGCCCTGGGGAACGCGCGGCGAGCGCGCAGCGTCGAGATCCGGGGGAGCGGGGCGTTCATCATGGGAACGACGCCAAACTACTCGGCAAACCCGCCCGGCGGCCATGGGCAGGATGCCCCAGGCGGCCGCGTCGACCGGCCGGCGCTAGTCGTTGGCGACCAGATCGTGGCGCACGGCGAACACCGCCGCGGCCGCGCGGGTCGTGACCGCGAGCTTGGCGTAGATGTTCTCGATGTGATGGTTCGCGGTGCGCACGGCGATGCCGAGCGAGGTCGCGATCTCCTTGTTGGTCGAGCCGCGCGCG
>DASWOO010000674.1:0-4301 GCA_036404335.1 Kofleriaceae bacterium | reverse complement strand
GACGTCGCGCGGATCGCGGATGATATAAACGATCTTCTCGAAGATCTTGAATTTGGCGAGGCAATCCGCGCGCATCGGGCTGTGCGACCAGACGTGCGACGTCTGCGCCAGGTAGGCCTGAGCGTCGTCGATCGGCCAGTTGAACACCGGCACGATCTGGTACTGCAGGGTCTCGGGCGTGATCGAGACGAAGTCGATTCCGGACTGGCCGTCGAACGCGAGCTTCCAGTCCTTTGCCAGCTGATAGATCGGCTGCTGCTTGATGAATGACGTGCTCGGCCGTCCCGCCTGCTGCAGGATGTGCTCGATGACGTTCCACAGCCAAAAGTTGCCGCTCTTCTTGAACCCGGCTTGAAGGATCGCCACGACTCGCCATGATGCCCGACACCGGTCTCGTCCAGCAAGCACCGTGGGTAAAATCGTCATGATGCAACAGCTGTCGGTCGCGACGACCCTGCCGGTGCTGGTGTTCGACCTCGACGATCCGGAGCCCGTTCAGCTCGCGCGGGAGGCGATCGCGGAGCTGCGCGTCAGTCACCCGGCGACGATCATGTCGAATGTCCGGGCGACGTATCGCAGCCCCTGGCACAGCCACGTGCTCAATCCGAAGCTCGTTCCGCTGTGCGATCGCGTCGTCGCGCTCGCGCGCCAGGCGAGCAAGGCCGCGTTCGGCGTCGACCTCGATCACGCCCCGCTGGTCGTGAGCCAGTGCTGGGTGATCGTCTACGAGGCCGGCGATGGCACACGGCGTCATAATCACTTTCCGGCGGTGTTCGGCTGCGCGGTGTACCTCGACGCCGGCGACGGCGCGGCGCCGATGGTGGTCGGCGGCGGGACGGCGATCGAGCCGCGGCCCGGGCGGGTCGTGCTGTTCCCCGGCGCGCTGGATCACGCGGTGCCGGACCACCCGGGCGGCGCGCGGACGGTGGTGTCGATGAACCTGCGCCTCGAGTGGCCCCGGGCGCCGTGAGCGCTACGCGGCGCCGGCCAGGTGGCGGCGCAGGAACTCCCGCACGCGGTCCCACGCCGCACGCTGGGCCCGCGCATCGCCATCGGGCGTGCCGCCCAGCATCAGCCAGAACCCCATCGGGTGGCGCAGCACCGGCTCGGTCGTCGGGTTGCCCGGCAGCGACACCGCGGCGTGGCCGGCGCCGGGGTACGTGATCGCCTCGTCCGCGTACCGGACGGTCCGCCGGGTCAGGCGCTCGGCCGCGCGCGCCGCGAGCTCCGCCGACGGCCAGACCTGATCGTCGTCGCCGGCGAGCAGCAGGATCGGGCCGCGCGTGCGCTCGATCGCGCAGCACGCGGCCTCGAGGGTCGCGGCGTCGGCGGTGGCGAGCGTCCGCTGCGAGACCGGCGCGGTCGCGATCAGCGTCCGGCCGTCGGACAGGTGGCGCCGGGCCGGCGCGCCCGTCCCGCCGAGGTACGCCACCGCCGCGCCGCCGCGGGTCCAGGCCGGGCCGCCGTCGACGCCGGTCCACCGGTACGGGCTCGCCACCGCCGCGACCACCGCCGCGAGCTCGGGTCGCTCGGCGCCCAGCAGCAGCGCGAGCTCGCCGCCGCGCGACCGGCCGAGCACGCCGATCCGATCGGGCCGCACGGCCGGGTGCGCGCGCAGCCGGTCGAGCGCGGCGTCGAAGTATTCGAGCGGGATCGCCGCGAGGCTCGCCGGCAGGCCGGGCGCGCCGAAGTAGGCCAGCGCCAGGGTCACGAACCCGTGGTTGGCCAGGGCCTGGGCCGACTCGGCCGCGCCCTCGAGCCCGCCGCCCGAGCCGCCGAGGCACAGCACCGCGCCGCGCGGCTCACCGGCCTCGGGGACGTAGAGCATGCCGACCACGCCGATGCCGCCGCCCCCGTCGTCCGGCAGCGGCTCGGCGCGGATCCCCGGCCGCAGCGTGCCCGCCTCGAGCACCGCGTGCGCGCGCTGATCGCCCTGCGCCACCGCGCACCGCCAGCCGGTGGTCACCTCGGCCTCGCCCGCCGTGCGGGTCATCGACCAGAACAGCCCGTCGGGATCCGCGCCGGCGTAGCTCCCGGCGAGCGGCACCGCGGTGCGGGTGTCGACCGTGCCGCCGGCATCGGCGCGGGCCTCGAGCCAGGCCTGCCAGCCCGCGTCGCGCCAGCGCCGCGCGAGCCGGATCGTGCACGGCTCACCGGGGACGAGCCCGTCGACCTCGATCGCGATCTGCTCGCCGGGATAGCGCACCCCGGTCTCGCCCGCGGCGGTGTGGAACCGGATCCGCACGCTCAGCCCGGCCGCGCCAGCGGATCGTCGGCCGCCCGGGTGCCGAGGATCAGCTCGCCGAGCGAGCTCTCGACCAGGTACTCGGTCTGGACCAGGCGCGCGAACCGGTCGGAGTTGCCGGCGCCCAGCGCGCACGGCGCGAGCTCCATCGCGGTCGCGACCAGGTACATGTGGGCGATCAGCGCGCCGACGTTCTTGAGCTGCAGCGCCATCGCCAGCCCCTGGTACTTCCACGCCGTGCGCTGGAACCGCGACGCGATCGTGATCAGGACCTGCGTGTCGGGCGCGCCCGACGCCAGCCGCGCCTCGTCGAGCAGCCGCTCCATCTCGGGCTGCGCGCCGCACACGACCGCGAGCCGGTGCGCGGCCGCGTCGTAGTAGTACACGCCCCGGTCCAGGCCGTCACAGCGGTTGACCGTGAGGTAGAGCTCGAGCTCGTAGCGCGAGCCGCCGTTGGGATACGGCCGCCGGGTGTACGCGCCGCCCGTCGGATACTCGCGCGGCCACGGCGTGGACTGCACCGCGATCACCCGCGCCGCGCGATACAGGAAGTCGCCCAGCTGCTGCCGGGTGATCGGCGCGGGGCCCTGGGTCCGCAGGGTCCGGCGCGCGTCGAGCACCTGCGCGAGCGTGCGCGCGTCGAAGCCGTCGGCGGCGGGGCCGTCGGCCGCCGGCGCGACCAGCTCGATCACCGCGCCGCCCCAGCCCGGCTGCTTGAGCACCGGCGGCGCCTGGATCATCCGGAAGAACCGGTAGGTGCCGCCGACCGGCTGGCTGCCCCGGCCCATCCGGCTCTCGGCGTGGAGCAGCAGGTCGTGGAACTGCCACTGGCGCAGGGTCTCGTCGACGTCCTCGTCGGTCAGCGACCGGGCCTCGGGCACGACGCGGCTGACCATCGACGCCGCGATCAGCAACCGCAGGAACCGATCGAGCTGGGGCGCAGCGATCGCGCCGGCGAACCGCTCGGCCAGCGCGGCCGGCGTGATCCCGGCGCACAGCGCGTGGTAGACGCGCAGGCCGTCCTCGCCGTGCAGCACGAGGTGCGCGTGGGCGCGGGGCGAGCCGAGCCGGACCTGGCGCTCGAACCGGATATAGGCGAACCGCGACATGCGCAGCGCCTCGTCGGGCGCGGGCGACGCCGGCACGCCGCCGAAGCCCTCGCCGTGCGGCACGAGCGTGGCCAGCGCGCAGGTCAGGCCGAGCGCCGGGTCGTCGGGGTCGTCGGGGTCGTCGGGGACGGTCGGGTCGTCGGTCATCCGCCCTAGCCCTGGTGGAACTGCCGGTCGAACAGCGAGTGGTACAGCCCGCGCTTGGCGACCAGCTCGTCGTGGCTGCCGTCCTCGACGATCTGGCCATCGTCGATCACGAGGATCCGGTCGGCGTGCTTCACCGTGGTGAGCCGGTGGGCGATGACGATGCCGGTCCGGCCGCGCAGGATGTCGGGCATGTTGGCGATGATCGCGCGCTCGCTCTCGCCGTCGAGCGCGCTCGTGGCCTCGTCCATGATCAGGACCCGCGGCGAGCGAAACAGCGCGCGCGCGATGCTGACGCGCTGGCGCTGGCCGCCGGACAGGCCGAGCCCGCCCTCGGCGAGGTAGGTGTTGTATCGCGCCGGGAACGACATGATGAAGTCGTGGGCGGCGGCGAGCCGCGCCGCATCCTGGACCCGCGCGAGCTCGGGCCGGTCGTCGCCGTACGCGATGTTCTCGGTGATCGTGCCGGCGAACAGCTGGCTGTCCTGCAGCACGATGCCGACGTTGCGGCGGATCGCCGGCAGCGACAGGCTGCGGCTGTCCTGGTCGTCGAAGAACAGCTCGCCCGAGGTCGGCCGCAGCGCGCCGTGCAGCAGCTTGGCGAGCGTGGTCTTGCCCGAGCCGCTGCGCCCGACGATCGCGATGGTCTGGCCGGACTTGATCTCGAAGCTGACGCCGCGCAGCACCGGCGTGCCGTCGCCGTACGCGAAGGTCAGGTCGCGCGCGGTGATCGCGCCGTCGAACGGGATCTCGGGGCGGACCGCGGCGGTCTCGTCGTCCTCGAGCGGGTGCATGAACAGCTC
>DASWOO010000673.1:0-2129 GCA_036404335.1 Kofleriaceae bacterium | reverse complement strand
GGCAGGCTATCGCCGATCGTGAACCACGCGTACTCGGCCTGGTGGTTGCCCTTGAACAGGCCGTGGCGCGGGCTGCCGGTGCGCATCAGGCCCGGGCACACCGTCGTCACGTAGATCCCGTCCTTGATCAGCTCGGCGCGCATGCCCTCCGACAGGCCGACGAGCGCGAACTTGCTGGTCGAGTACGGCGCGAGGTGCGGCACGGCGACCCGGCCGCCGATCGACGCGATGTTGACGATCCGGCCGGCGTTGCGCCGGCGCATGCCGGGCAGCACCGCGAGCATCGCGTGCAGCGGGCCGCGCAGGTTGACCGACAGGGCCTGCTCGAAGTCGTCGGCGGTCATGTGCTCGATCGGCCCGACCTGGATCACGCCGGCGTTGTTGATCAGGATGTCGATCGCGCCGAAGTCATCCTCGACGGCGGCGATGAAGTTGAGGACATCGTCGCGGTCGGTGACGTCGCACTGCGCGCTGAACACCTCGCCGCCCAGCTGCTCGAGCTCGCGGCGGGCGCGGCCGAGCTCGTCGAGATCCCGGGCACAGATCGCGACCCGCGCGCCGCGCTCGACCAGTGTGCGCGCGAGCACCAGACCGAGCCCGCGCGACCCACCGGTGATCACGACGACCTTCCCGTCGATATCGATCATCCGCTGATTTCGCAGGATGTTCCGGACGATCAGGCCTGCGCCAACAAAGGATCCGAGCTTCAGCCAGGTGCGGATGTTCATGGTTCGGCAAATGTGCAAGCGAAGATCCAGCACCGGGAGACGCCCGAGACTGTGCGGAGATGAGACAGGCTAGCGCCGGGCGATGCCGAGCTGGGCGAGCTTGCGCTTAAGCGTGTTGCGCTCGATGCCGAGGGCGCGCGCGGCCTGCGACAGGTTGCCGGCGTGGGCGAGGAGCGCAGCGGTGATCGCGCCGTGCTCGGCGGCGGTGACCGCGGCGGCGAGCGTGGTCGCCGGCACGACCGGCGCGGCGCCCGGGATCGTGGCCGGCGCCGCCTGGCGAAGCTCGGGCGCCAGGTCGGCGGGCGTGACCTCGTGATCGCAGAACACCGCCCAGCGGTGGACCTCGCTGCGCAGCTCGCGGACGTTGCCCGGCCAGCGATAGCCGGCGAGCAGCCGCATCGCCTCGGGCGTGATCGGCAGCTTGCGGGCGTGGCCGCGGATCGTGGCCTCGCGCAGGAACGCTTCGATCAGCACCGGCAGGTCGCCGACCCGATCGCGGAGCGGCGGGACGACCAGCGTCGCGCCGCGCAGCCGGTAGTACAGGTCTTCGCGGAACCGGCCGTCGCGCACCATCTGCGGCAGGTCGCGGTAGATCGCAGCGATCACCCGGACATCGACCCGGATCGACGCTTCGCCGCCGACCCGGCGCAGCGTGCGCTCCTGCAGGACGCGGAGCAGCATCGCCTGGACCTGGGCCGGCAGCTCGCCCACCTCGTCGAGGAACATCGTGCCGCCGCTGGCCTGCTCGAACAGGCCGCGGTGGCGCCCGGCCGCGCCGGTGAACGCCGAGGCCTCGTGGCCGAACAGCTCGCTGGCGAGCATCGACTCGGCGATCGCGCCGCAGTTCTCGGCGATGAACGGCCCGTCGGCGCGCGGGCTGCCGTCGTGGATCGCGCGGGCGATCAGCTCCTTGCCCGAGCCGGTCTCGCCGAGGACCAGGACCGGCAGCTCGCTCTGCGCGACGCGGACGGCGCGGTTGAGCAGCTCGCGCATGATCGCGCTGCCGGCGATCAGCCGCGAGCCCCGGGCGCGGACCTCGGCGCGCAGCCGGCTGACCTCGTCGCGCAGGCCGCGGATCTCGGGGAAGCCCTCGATGTCGAGCGTGACCTCGCGGATCGCGTGCGGGTGCGGCACCGGCACGAACGCGGCCGGGATGACCTGCAGCATCCGCGCGCGGAGCATCCGGGCCTGGACCAGGATGACCCACAGGGTCTGGGCCTGCGGCGTGCCGGACGACAGCAGGACGTCGAGGCCGGCGGCGGGCTCGAGCTCGCCGATCAGCGGGCCGAGCGCGGCGAACAGCGCGGCGTAGTCCGACGGGTCGTCGATCGGGATCGCGCGGACCTCGACCTGCGCGACGTGCGCCGTCATGTCGTCCGCGAGCGCGCGGGCGCGGGCGAC
>DASWOO010000672.1:0-2859 GCA_036404335.1 Kofleriaceae bacterium | reverse complement strand
ATCGCGATGTCGGTGCTGCCGACCCCCGTCACCTTCGACTACGAGCGGCCGCTCAGCGAGGCCGCGCACGCCACGCAGGGCCCGCTGATCCGCTGCGAAAAGCCCAAGCCGTAGCTTCGCCCGCGCGTCGCTTATCCGCGGCCGAGCACCGCCGCCGCGCCCTTCTCGGCGATCATGATCGTCGGCGACGCGGTGTTGCCCGAGGTGATCGTCGGCATGATCGACGCGTCGATCACCCGCAGCCCGGCGACGCCGCGCACCCGTAGCTCGCGGTCGACCACCGCGGTCGGGTCGTCGCCCCGCCCCATCTTGCACGTGCCGATCGGGTGGAAGATCGTCGTGCCGACGTTGCCCGCGGCGTGGACCAGCTCGGCGTCGCTCTGCAGCGCCGGCCCGGGGAGAACCTCCTCGGGCGCGTACCGCTGCATCGCCACCGTGTCGTTGACGATCCGCCGCGCCAGGCGCAGCGACCTCGCCGCGATCCGCCGATCGTCGTCGGTCGACAGGTAGTTGGTATGGATCGCCGGCACCGCCCGCGGGTCGGCCGACTTGAGCCGGAGCTCGCCGCGCGACGATGGCCGGAGGTTGCACACGCTGACCGTGAACGCCGGGTAGGTGTGCAGCGGGTCGCCGAACTTGTCGAGCGACAGCGGCTGGACGTGGAGCTCGATGTTCGCCGTCGCCTGGCCCGGATCCGACCGGGTGCACACGCCGAGCTGCGACGGCGCCATGGTCAGCGGCCCGGTGCGCTTGAACAGGTACTCCAGGCCCATCTTGACCTTGCCCCACCACGAGTTGGCCAGGGTGTTCAAGGTCAGCACGTTCTGGACCTTGAACGCCGCGCGCAGCTGCAGGTGATCCTGCAGGTTGCCGCCGACGCCCGGCAGGTCGTGCACGAGCGCGACGCCGTGCTCGCGCAGGTGCGCCGCCGGGCCGACCCCGGAGAACTGCAAGATATGCGGCGAGCCGATCGCGCCTGCGGCGAGGATGGTCTCGCGCCGGGCCTCGGCGAACACGGTCTGGTTCCCGCGGTAGAGCTCGACGCCGAGCGCGCGTGGCCGGCCGTCGTCACCCGCGCCGAACCGCAGCCGGTGCACCGCCACGCCGGTCAGCACCGTCAGGTTCTGACGGCCCGCGATCGGCCGCAGGAACGCCTTGGTCGCGCTCCACCGCACGCCGCGCTTCTGGTTGACCTCGAACCGCGCGCTGCCCTCGTTGTCGCCGCGGTTGAAGTCGTCGATCTTCGGGATGCCGACCTCCTCGCACGCGTCGCGGAACGCGTCGAGGATCTCCCAGGTCAGCCGCTGGCGCTCGACCCGCCACTCGCCGCCCGCGCCGTGGGCGTCATCCGCGCCGCGCCAGTAGTCCTCGCCGACCTTGAACAGCGGCAGCACGCGGTCCCAGCCCCAGCTCGGGTCGCCGGACAGCCGCGCCCACTCGTCGTAGTCGCGCGCCTGGCCGCGCATGTACAGCATCGCGTTGATCGACGAGCAGCCGCCGAGCACCTTGCCGCGCGCGTAGAGGATCGTCCGGCCGTTGAGCCCCGGATCGGGCTCGTTGCGATAGCACCAGTCGGTCTTCGGGTTGCCGATGCAGAACAGATAGCCGACCGGGATGTGGATCCAGATGCCCCGGTCCACGCCTCCGGCCTCGAGCAGCAGCACGCGCATCGCCGGGTCGGCCGACAGCCGGTTGGCGAGCAAGCAACCCGCCGTCCCGCCGCCGACGATCACGTAGTCGAACGAGCCGATGGTCTTCATGACGCGCCCCCGAAGTGATACCAAGAAGTATGACTGTCCGTGCGCCTGTCCCGGCCCGCCTCCGCCGATCGCGCCACCTGTCGTGGTTCACCCACATGGGCGCCGTGTACCTGTTCCACGACCTCTACGGGTACATCATGGAGATGAGCGCCGATATCGCCGACATGATCGAGGCGTTCTCGGACGGCGTCGACACCGAGGAGACCATCGCGTACTTCCAGGACAGATTCACCGACGCCGATCCGCGCGAGTTCGTCGACGTGCTCGTCGCCCACCAGGTGCTGATCGATCCCAAGGAGGACGAGATCGACGGCATGTGGGCGTTCGTGCCGATCAAGGGCAAGTGGAACGTGTGGCAGCGCCGCGAGGATCGGCTGACCCTGTGGACCGCGTGGGGCGACCGCCCGGTCCAGCAGATCTTCCTCGATCCCGACGAGACCAAGATCTGGGACGCGTTCGACGGCACCAGGCGGCTGATCGAGCTGCGCCACCACCACGACAACGACAAGCTGATCGGCCTGGCGCGCAAGCTCGTTCACCACGACGTCCAGGCGATCAAGCTGTCGGTGATGCCGTGGTCGGTCTACGCCAAGCGCCCGGCGATGGCGCCCGCGTACCTCGGCTCGACGATGCCGTACCACGCCTGGCAGCCCGGCACGCCGGTGCCGCCCGCCCCCGCGCTCGACGCCTACCACATCCACGACATCGCCGACGCCGAGGCCCAGTTCGATCACCAGGAGACCACGCTGTCTCACCTGCTGCGCGTGCCGCACCCGGCGCTGGCCGCCCACGCGCCCGGCCAGAGCGAGGGCGCCCCCGGCACCGCCGCCATGCCGCGCAGCTATGGCCAGGCGCTGGCCGACGTGCTGCTCGCCCGCGGCGCGGTGCCCGAGGGCACGGTCCGCGTCCTCGAGATCGGCGCCGGCCTGGGCTACGTCGCGCGCGATCTCATCGCCCGGCTGCGCGGCGCGGGCCGCGAGGTCCGGTACACGATCATCGAGCTGTCGCCCGTGCTCGCCGGCGCGCAGCAGGGCCGGCTCGCCGGCGTCGAGGGCGTGACCTGGCTGCTCGGCGACGTGCTGTCGGCCCAGCCCGACGG
>DASWOO010000671.1:0-7989 GCA_036404335.1 Kofleriaceae bacterium | reverse complement strand
GGCCCAGCGGCCACGGCAAGACCACGACGCTCGCCGCGCTCGTCGATCTGCTCAATCGCGCCGATCCGATCCACATCCTGACGATCGAGGACCCCGTCGAGATCGTGCACCCCAAGCACGTCGCCGTGGTCTCGCAGCGCGAGGTCGGCCGGCACACGGTGTCGTTCGCCGCCGCGCTCAAGGCGTCGCTGCGCGAGGACCCCGACGTCATCGTGATCGGCGAGCTGCGCGACCGCGAGACCGTCGAGATCGCACTGACCGCCGCCGAGACCGGCCACCTCGTGCTGGCGACGATGAGCACGCCGTCGGCGGCCAAGACGATCGACCGGCTGGTCGACATGTTCCCGCCCGACGACCAGTCGCAGGTCCGGGCGTCGCTCGGCGCCGCGCTCAAGGCGATCATCGCCCAGCGGCTCCTGCCCGACGCGCAGGGCACCGGCGTGGTCGCCGCGGTCGAGCTGCTGGTCGGCATGCTCGCGCTGTCGAACATGATCCGCGACAACAAGCTGTATCAGCTGCCCAACCTGATGCAGCGCGGCAAGTCGTTCGGGATGATCCGGCTCGACGACTCGCTGCTCGACCTGGTCCGCGCCGGCCGACTCACCGAGGAGGTCGCGGTCCGCAACGCGGACAACAAGAAGGAGCTGCTCGCGGCGCTGCACCCGCCGGCGGCCCCGGTCGAGCCGGCCAAGCGCGGCGGGCTGTTCGGCAAGAAGGACGGATGACCATGCCAGCGATCTCCCAGCTGTTCGATCGCCTGCTCGAGCTCGGCGGCTCCGACCTGCACCTGGGCGCCGGTTATCCGCCGATGTTCCGGCTGCGCGGCGAGCTGGTCGCCGAGGGCGATCGCGTGCTGACCGCGGCCGACGTCGATGCCCTGATGGCGCCGCTGATGTCGCCCGAGCAGGCCGCGCAGTTCGCGCAGGTCGGCGACCTCGACTTCGCGCACGCCCACGGCACCCGCGCCCGGTTCCGCGCCAACTACCTGCGCAAGACCACGGGCCCCGGCGCCGTGTTCCGCGCGATCCCGAGCGAGATCCAGTCGCTCGACGCGCTGGGCGTGCCCGCCGGCATCCACAAGCTGACCGAGCTGCGCTCCGGCCTCGTGCTCGTCACCGGGCCGACCGGCAGCGGCAAGTCGACCACGCTCGCGGCGATGATCGACCACATCAACCGCAGCCGCGCCGGGCACATCCTGACCATCGAGGACCCGGTCGAGTTCGTGCACCAGCCGCGCCGCTGCCTGGTCACGCACAAGGAGGTCGGCGAGCACGTGCCCAGCTTCCTCGAGGCGATCCGCAGCGCCGGCCGCGAGAACGCCGACGTCATCCTGGTCGGCGAGCTGCGCGGCGCCGAGACCATGAAGGCCGCGCTCCAGCTCGCCAGCTTCGGCATCCTGATCTACGCCACCGTCCACACCAACTCGGCGGCCGCGACGATCGACCGGTTCGTCAACGCGTTCCCCGCCGAGCAGCAGCCGCAGATCCGCGGCCTGCTCGCCGATTCGCTGGCGGGTGTCGTCGCCCAGCAGCTGCTGCGCCGCGCCGACGTCAAGGGCCGGGTCGCGGCCCACGAGATCCTGCTCGGCAACTTCGCCCTGTCGTCGCTGATCCGCGAGGGCAAGACCTCGCAGATCGCCAGCTTCATCCAGTCCAGCTCCGGCGACGGCATGCAGGGCATGGACGTCGCCCTCGAGCGCCTGGTCACGGCCGGCACGATCAGCGCGCGCGACGCGCTCGACAAGGCCCTGGACAAGGAGAGCTTCGCCAAGCTGCCCAGCGTCGCCCGCGGCCTGGGCCCGGAGGTCGCGCTGCTGCCGTAATGTGGTAGACGAAGCTGTGGCCAAGGACCGGGCGCGGCCGTTCTCGCGCAAGCATCGCAGGTACTGGATCCCGGTGACCGGCGGGATGATCCTGATCGGGGTCGTCAACGTCGCGCTCGGCTACTGCTCGTATCGCGCGCCGTCGGACATCCACGAGCGGATCATCCCGGACGTGCGGTACGCGCGCGGCAGCGGCAGCGCGGTGGTGCTGCAGCCGGTGGCGTGCGCGCCGGAGATCACCGCGCGGCTGGCGCGCGAGCTGCCCGGGGCGGTGATCGTGGCGTGCAGCGCGGACCACGTGAGCGTGGTGCGCGGCGACAAGCGGCTCGAGCTGGAGCGGACGGGCGATCAGATCCAGGGCGTGGCGGAGACGCTGACCCTGCCCGAGATCCCGGCGCTGGTGATGCGCGCGTTCGCGGTCGCGTATCCGCGGACGATCCCGGCGTCGGCGATCCGGCGAACGCGGCGCGGGGAGCCGGCGGTGTACGAGCTGGGGTTTCCGCCGGGCGCGGCGCACACCACCGCGACCCTGCGCGCCGACGGGACGCTGGTCGAGCTGCGCTGAGCTACTGCCAGTCGATGGTGAACGGCAGGCGGGCCTGGGGCACGTCGGGGCCGACGAGGATCGAGCCGGGCACGCCGCGCAGCAGCGCGCGGATCGCGGGCAGCTCGGCGGCCGACATCGCGGGCGCGGCGGTGAGGCGGAGCCAGCTGGTGATCGAGCCGAGCAGGCTCGAGGGCACGTCGGGCAGCTCGTAGAGCTGGACCCGGGTGCCGGGGTCGAGGCCGAGCTCCTGCTTGGCCTCGGCGATCACGTCCTCGAGGCCGCCGAACCGGTCGACGAGGTGGATCGGCAGGGCCTGGGCGCCCGTCCAGACGTGGCCCCGGCCGACGGCGTCGACCGCGGCGTGCGGCAGGCCGCGGCCCTCGGCGACCGCGCCGACGAACCGGCCGTACATGTAGCGCAGGCCGTCGCGGACCACGGCGCGCTCGTCCTCGGTGTACGGCCGGTAGATGCTCTCGAGATCGGAGCGCCGGCCGCGCTTGAAGGTGTCGACCGTGATCCCGAGCCTGGCGGCCAGCGCGCCGAGCTCGAACTTGCCGGAGAAGATGCCGATCGAGCCGGTGATGGTCATCGGCTCGGCGTAGATCAGGTCGCAGCCGGCGGCGATGAAGTAGCCGCCCGACGCCGCCACGTCCGACATCGAGCACAGGATGGGCTTCACGCCCCGGGTGGCGAATACCTCGCGCGCGACCAGCTCGGAGGCGACCGCGCTGCCGCCCGGCGAGCTGATCCGCAGGATGATCGCGCGGACCTTGGGATCGCTCCGCGCCGCCGCGATCGCCTCGATCAGGGGCTCGCCGCCGGCGAGCGACTGGCCGATCAGCGGCACCGACCGCGACTTGCCGTCGGTGATGTCGCCATCGACGTAGATCACCGCGACGCCCGGCCGCTGCCAGCGCTCCGGCCGCGCGACCTCGGGGCTGGTGATCGGCAGGACCTCGCCCAGCTCGCTGACGATCAGCTGGCTGATCTTCTCCGGGCCGGCGACGGCGTCGACCAGCTGGTGATCCCCGGCGAGCGCGCCGGCGGTGTACGGCCCGCCGTCGATGATCGCCAGCACCTGCGCGCGGCTGAGGTGGCGCGCGTCGCCGACGGTCGCCACCCAGCGATCCCAGATCGAGTCGTACAGCTCGTCGCGCATCTTCGCCGCGAGCTCGCTCGGCCCGGTCCGGGTGAACTGCTCGGGCGCGCTCTTGTACTCGCCGATCTTCTCGAACTCGGGGGTCACGCCGAACAGGTCGAACGCGCCGCGGAAGTACATCGTCGTGCCGGCCAGGCCGACGAGCCGCAGCCCGCCGACCGGGTCGATGTAGATCTTGTGCGCCGCGGTCGCGATGTAATAGTCGCGGCTGGTCCCCGAGGTCAGGTACGCGAAGATCTTCTTGCCGCCGGTGCGCAGCCGGACGAGCTCGTCGCGCAGCTCCTCGAGCGTGGCCCAGCCGCCGCTCGCGCCGTCGAACGTGACCACGATCGCCTTGGCCGTCGGGTCGCGGCCGATCGCGCGCAGCCGCGCGACCAGCACGGTCAGCTCGCGCAGGCCGATCGTCCCGGCCAGGTCGACGCGCTCGATGTGGTCCGGGGTGCCGGTCACCGCCGCCGGGCCGACGCTCGACGCGCGCAGCGCGACCACGCCGCCGAGCGCGTGCTGGTGGTCTTCGAGATCACGCCCGCCGGTCGCCTGCGCCGCCACGCCGAACCCGCCGAACGACAGCTCGAACCCGAGCGTGGCGCGCAGCTCGCGGCCGTCCTGCTCCTGCACGCCCGCGGCGCTGGTCACGATCGTCTGGACCTCGCGGCCCTCGATCTGGCCCTGCAGGTACAGCCCGCGCGCGACCCGGACCTGGGCGCGGCCCCAGCCGGTCAGATCGCCGCGGGTCTCGCCGATCCGGCCGCCGAGCGCGACCTCGAGCGTGTCGCTGGCGAGCGGCCGGACCACGGCCTCGGCCTCGTAGCGCCGCTGCACCGCGACGCCGGCGATCGCCGCGGTCGCGAGATCGTGGACCACGGCGCCGAGCGCCAGGTAGTTGCAGGCCCGCCACGACAGGCCGACATCGAACGCGTCGCCCCCCCCGAGCGCGCCGCTGTCGTGGAAGTGGTGCCAGGTCACGCCGGCGCCCAGCGTGTGGCTGATCGCCCCGGCGACACCGAGCGTGAGCCGGAACGGCCGGCCCGGGTCGGGCGTGACCTGGTCGCGCGCCGGCTCGAGCCACTCCAGGCCGGCGCCGATCGCCAGCCGCGGCAGCACCCTGCCGCCGAACGTGGTCGCGGCGTAGGCGCCCAGGCCCTGGCCGAACGCCGGGCCGGCGCCCTGGTCTTGCAGGTCGAGCGCCAGCGTCGCCTCGCTGCCGCGGATCAGCGCCATTCCGCCCGGGTTGGCGACCACGGCGCGCGCGTCGTGCTCGCCGGCGAGCGGCGTCATCGGCAGCGCCACGCCGTCGGTCAGCGGCTCGACATAGCGCCGGGTCACGCCCTGCGCCCGGGCCGCGCCCGCCCCGAACACGGCGACGATCAGGCCGCCGAGGACAACGATTCGCATCGCCGCCACCGTAGCCCGGAAACTCCACGCGCCGCACGCAGCTGGGCGATACTCCGGCCGTGCCGACGCCGACCCTGCTCGATCGCCACCCGCTCCTGGCGAACCTGCCGCCCGCGCAGCTCGAGCGCATCGCCCGCGCCGGCGAGATCGAGAGCTACCACGCCGGCGAGGCGATCGTCGCCGAGGGCAACCTGGGCGACGCGCTGTTCCTGATCCTGTCGGGCCAGACCGCCGTCCACCACGGCGGCAAGACGTTCGCGACCCTGGCCGGAGGCGACCTGTTCGGCGAGATGTCGCTGATCGAGCCGGTCGCGCGCTCGGCCAGCGTCACCGCGATGTCGCCGACGTTCGTGTTCCGCCTGCCCCACGACGCCCTGCGCGCCCTGCTCGCCGAGGACGCGGCGGTCGCGTCCGTGCTGCTCGTCCAGATCGTCAAGGTGCTGTCGGATCGCCTGCGCCGCGCGAACCAGATGCTCTCGTCGGTGGACCTGCTCGCCGACTGGCTCGCGGGCTCGATGGTCTAGACACGACGCGATCGGGATCTCCCGTCCTGCGTCCGAACGCGAGGCGAGCATCACGGCCCAGCCGCGGCTCGACTAGTCGGTCAGGCCGTCGTTGTCCGGCAGATGCAATTGCCGGTTGCACGCCTGGATCTTCTTGAGCAGCCGCGTCTGGTCTTCGCTGCCGAGCTGCTTGCGCAGCATCAGATAGATCGACTTGGCGCGCTTGTACTCTTGCTGGCGATACAGCACGTCGCCGTAGAGGATGCGCGCCTGGGTCTTGAACGGACCGGCCAGCTCGGCGGCCTGGCTCGCGAGGTTCGCGGCCTCGGCCGAGGTCGCGTTGGCCTGAAACGCCAGGAACGCCTGGTGGTAGAGCGCCTCGCCCGGATCGTAGCCGCGGGTGGTCTCGAGCTTCTGGTAGACCGCGCGGGCGTCGGCGTTGCGGCCGGCGCGCTCGAACGCCTTGGCCCGGCCGACCAGGGCCTGGATCGCCTTTTCGTCGGCGGGCGATGGCCGGGTCGCCGCGGCGACGCGCGGCCGCTTGGCCTTCTTGTCGTTGAGATCGCTGGCGCCGCCGCTGCCGGTGACCGCGTCGGGTTCGACCGCGTGCTTGGCCGCAGCCGCCGAGCCGGCGTCGCCGTCGGCGCGCTCGGTGGTGTGGGTCGGGGCGGCCGGCGCGGCGACCGGCGCGGTTTGCGGCGGCGGGGCGACCTCCGACGAGGGCGAGGGCGAGGGCGCGGGCCGGGGCGTGCCGACCGTGTCGCGCTCGCCGAGCGCGATGTAGAGCAGCGCGCCGACGCCGCCGAACAGCAGCGCCGCGACGACCAGCCAGCCGAACACGCCGAGTGCGCTGTGCCGGACGTCGATCATCGGCTGCGGCTGCGACATCAGGTGCGGGTCGGACAGCGCGGCCGAGGGCGGCAGCGACGGCAGCGGCGTCGGCGTGTACATCGCCATCGCCGGCGAGCTCTGCGCGCGCAGCTGCATGCTGCCGCTCGGCGACGCGTCGAGCGGCCGGCCCATCACCGCGTTCTGCCCCGTCGACATCGCCGGCCCCGACCACATCCCGGGCATCTCCGACATGCCGCTGTGCGTCCCGGCGCGCAGGCCGATCGCCGGCGAGCTGGTCGGCGGCCGCGCGACCACCGGCCCGTCGTCGAACGTGCGCATCGACAGCCCCGAGTTGAGCTGGGCGACGACGTGCGCGTCGGTGGTCATGCCGAGGATCTGGGCGACCGCGACGCCGCGGCCCGACAGACACTTGTTGAGCTCGTACTCGAGCGCCTCCATGGTCTGCGGCCGGTCGTTCGGGTTGCGCGCCATCGCGGCGGTCACCAGGTCCGAGACCGGCGCCGGCAGCTCGGCGCGCACCGTGTGCGGCGGCGGCGGATCCTGCGTCGCCTTCTTGGTCAGGATCTCCATGAAGTTGTCGCCGGAGTACGGCGGGATCCCGGTGACCATCTCGTACATGATCGCGCCGAGCGCGTAGACGTCGCAGCGCGCGTCGGCCGGGCGGCCGGCGGCCTGCTCGGGCGACATGTACTCGGGCGTGCCCATCGCCATGCCGGGGCTGGTCAGCCGGCGCTCGCGCGCGGCCTCGGCCTCGGTGGTCTTGGCGATGCCGAAGTCGAGGACCTTCACCGTGTCCGCGGTGCCGTCGCGGGTGACGAGGAAGATGTTCTCCGGCTTGAGGTCGCGGTGGATGATGCCTTCGCGGTGGGCGGCGGCGAGCGCGCGGCAGATCTGGCCGGTGATCTTGAGCGCGCGGGCGACGTCGATCGCGCCCTCGCGCTCGATCACGTTGCCGAGCTCCACGCCCTCGAGGAACTCCATGACGAAGTACACGCTGCCGTCGGCGGTGGTGCCCGAGTCGGTGACGCCGACGATGTTCGGGTGATCGATCTTGGTCGCCGCCCGCGCCTCGCGGCGGAACCGCTCGACCAGGTCGGGCATGCGCGAGTAGCTCGGGTGCAGGACCTTGAGCGCGACGCGGCGGCCGATCTCGATGTGCTCGGCCAGGTAGACCTTGCCCATGCCGCCCTCGCCGATCAGCTCGATCACGCGATAGCGGCCGTCGATCTCCGCGCCGATCAGCTCCGGCTCGGACTCGAGCTCCTGCGGCTCGGCCGCCAGCGCCACCGAGCCCGTGCTGTCCGACCGGCCGAACGAGCGATCCGACGGCCGCTCGGGCGCGCGCCCGCCGGGGCCGCGGCGATCCCCGCCCGACTTGCGGCGGTCGATCGTCTCGTCGTTGCGATCGCTGGCGCGCCGGCCGAGCGAGCCGGGCTTCCTGACCGGCGCCTCGCGCGGCTCGTCGGACAGGTCGTCGTCATCGCGCCGGCCGCCGTGCTCGACGATCAGCCGCAGCTCGTCGGTCGGCGGTAGGGTCAGCGCCCGGGTCCGCACCCGGTTGAGCAGCTCGTTGCGCTCGATCCGCTCGCGGCCGATGTCCTCGGTGAACAGCTCGCTGAGGAACGCCGACATCCGCGTGCCGTCGGTGGTCGGCGCGTTCTGCGCGAGCCACGACTGCAGCGCCATGCGCATCCCGTCGCAGTCGGCGTAG
>DASWOO010000670.1:0-2521 GCA_036404335.1 Kofleriaceae bacterium | reverse complement strand
GGTTCGGCCCGGGCGACGTGCAGTGGCTGACCGCCGGGCGCGGCATCGTCCACTCCGAGATGTTTCCGCTCCTCGAGCAGACGGCGCCCAACCCGCTCGAGCTGTACCAGATCTGGCTCAACCTGCCGCGCGCCGACAAGCTGGTCGACCCGCACTTCGCGATGCTGTGGGACCACACGGTGCCGCGCGTGGTCCACCGCGACGCCGCCGGCAAGACGACCGAGGTCACCGTGGTCGCCGGCGCGCTCGGCGATGCCCGGGTCCCCGCGCCGCCGCCGCGGTCGTGGGCTGCGCGCGCCGAGGCCGACGTCGCGGTCTGGTCGATCAAGCTCGAGCCCGGCGCGACCTGGATCCTGCCCCCGGCCCGGCCGGGCACCAACCGGTCGCTGTACTGGTTCCGCGGCGACCAGCTGCGGGTCGCCGGCCGCGCCCTGGCCGGGCATTGCGGCCTCGCGCTCGTGCCCGACGCCGCCGTGGCGATCGAGGCCGGGCCCGGCGCCGACGGCGAGCTGCTGCTGCTCCAGGGCCGGCCGATCGGCGAGCCGGTCGCCCAGCACGGGCCGTTCGTGATGAACAACCGCGCCGAGCTGCAGCAGGCGTTCGCGGACTACCAGCGCACCCGGTTCGGCGGCTGGCCGTGGCCCGACGAGGCGCCGGTGCACGGCCGCGAGCCCGGCCGGTTCGCCCGCCACGCCGACGGCCGGGTCGAGCGCGCTGGCTAGGTTGGCCCTTGACGCGCAGCGCGCCGTGCGTAGTCTATCGGCTCCGCTCGCTGCCGCGGAGAAGTCCCATGTTCCCTATTGCGCCTCATCGTTCGCGTCGTCTGTCTCGCTGAATGATTTGGCTACAGGCGCGCTTCGGCGCGTCTTCGATCTGGGAGCAAGAGATGAGTCATGACCGTGGCCACCGTGGCCATAAGGACCTGCAGGTGTGCCGGCAGGTGTTCGATGCGCTGTCGCTCGCGATGGGCGAGCTCGACGATCCGTTGATCGTGGAGCTGGTCCTCGAGTCGGTCACGCCGGCACCCAATGCCTCGCGCGTGCAGATCAACCTGATGCCGGCCCGCGCCGGTATCGATCGCGAGGCCGCGCTCGCGGCGCTCGCCAAGGTGACCCCCGAGCTTCGGGCTCAGGTCGCCGCCGAGCTGACCCGCAAGCGCGTGCCCGAGCTGGTGTTCCAGCTCGGATATCCCACGCTGATCTGAGCGCTCGGTGATTCGACCTGCAGCCCTGCCACTCGCGGGGCCGTGGGCGTTTTCGGCGCTCGGTTGTCGTCGTCGTCGACGCGCTCGTCGATCAAGGTCGGCAGGTAGATCGGCGCGCTGGCCTCGGGCGAGCTCGGCGCTCAGTTGTCGTCGTCGGCGACGCGCTCGTTGATCAAGGTCGGCAGGTAGATCGGCGCGCTGGCCTCGGGCGAGCTCGGCGCCGGCGCAGTGCGCTCGGTTAAGTACCGGGCATGGCCGCGCGCGGCGTACGACACCGTCAGCAAGCGCGCCTCGGACTCGGTCAGCTCGTCGACGACCGCGCCGCAGTTGCCATGCGCGTCCTGCCGCATCACACACCAGTCCCGGTCGCCCGTGCCGTGCAAGATGCTACGCTGACCAGCACGGGTTCATTCCCATGCTGGATCGGTACACGCTGACAGCGCTCGACGAGGTCGCGGCGCGCTTCGACGCGAGCCCGCCCGCGGGCAGCGTGCCGCGGTTCAACGTCGCGCCGCTGCAGCAGGCGTTGATCCGCACCGCCGACGGCATCGCGATGGCGCGCTGGGGCCTGCTGCCGCCCTGGCGCGGCCACGGCGGCAAGCGCGGCCCGCACGTCGTGCGCACGATGATCGAGCTGATCGACGCGACGCCGATGCTGCGCAACGCGTTCAAGAAGCAGCGCTGCCTGGTGATCGCCGACGGCTTCTATTACTGGCAGCAGCTCGAGAAGAAGACCCAGCCGCTGTGGATGCACGTGCCCCGCGACGATGGTCGGCCGCAGCTGCTCGGCTTCGCCGCCGTCGCCGCCACGCACCGCGACGACGACCAGCTCAGCTTCGCCCTGCTCGAGGCCCCGAACCGCACGCCGATCGCCGGCCCCGTCACCGGCGACGCCATCTGGCTCGAGGCGCCGATCCCGATCGACCCGGCGGCCTACGCGACCTGGCTAACCGGCCCGGCCGACGCCGCCCGCACCCTGCTCGCACCGACACCGCCGGCGGCCTGGCGCGCCGAGCCGGTGTCGACCTACGTCAACGCGCTCTACCACGACGACGAGCGCTGCATCGCGCCGCTGCGCAATCCGCTACAGGGCCAGCTGTTCTAGCACCGGCCCCAACCGGCTCGAGCGGGGGTGGGCCGAGAACCTGTGGACGGCTCGTGACCGGCCGCACCCGGGGCACGATGGGCACGCTCGCGCCCGCTCACGATCCATCGCCTCGAGCGAACGCCGCCGACGAAGATTTGTAAAGGTAGAGCGGGCACGTGCTCGCTCGAGCGGGGGTGGGCCGAGAACCTGTGGACGGCTCGTGACCGGCC
>DASWOO010000669.1:0-5050 GCA_036404335.1 Kofleriaceae bacterium | reverse complement strand
GCCCCGGCCGCGCGGGCTGGCGCCGCAGATCGTCGCCGGGCGCGAGCGCGAGCGCGACGTACGGCAAGCCGTCGGCCTCGCCGGCGTCGACCGCGTGGACCAGGTGCGCGTGCGGCGGCAGCTCGCGAGTCAGCCGCTGCTCGAGGGCGAACTGCGCGCGGAGCTCGGCGTTCCGGGCGAGGTGCGTGTGCAGCCGCTTGAGTGCGACGATTTCGGAGCCGCGGCTCGCGCGCCAGACCTCGGCCATGCCGCCCACGGCGATGATCGACTCCAGTGTCCAGCGACCGAATTCAGGCATGACGAAATTTTCCGATGCAACCGTGCGGGTCAGCGCGTCACGACCGGATGCGATATGACCTGGCCATGGACCTCAGCCTGACCGAAGAACAGCACGCCCTCATCCAGACGGCACGCGAGTTCACGCGCAAAGAGATCATCCCCAAGGCCGCGCATCACGACGAGACCGGAGAGTTCCCGCGCGAGATCCTCAAGCGCGCCTGGGACACCGGGCTGATTAACATCGAGATCCCCGCCGAGTACGGCGGCCTCGGCGGCAGCTGTCTCGACAACTGCCTGGTCCAGGAGGAGGTCGCGTTCGGCTGCTCGGGCATGAACACCTCGATGGCCGCGAACTCGCTCGGCGCGACGCCGCTCCTGGTCGCGGGCACCGAGGCGCAGAAGAAGGAATACCTGTCGCGGCTGACGAGCGAGTACCTGTTCTCGGCCTACTGCTGCAGCGAGCCCGACGCCGGGTCCGACGTCGCCGGGCTCCGGACCCGCGTGACCCGGCACGGCGACGACTACGTGCTCAATGGCCAGAAGCGCTGGATCACCAACGGCGGCGTCGCCAACTTTTACACCGTGTTCGCCACGTTCGACCCGGCGATGAAGCACAAGGGCATCGCCTGCTTCGTCGTCGACGCCGACAACCCGGGCGTCAAACCGGGCCGCAAGGAGAACAAGCTCGGCCAGCGGGCGTCGAACACCACCGACGTGATCTTCGAGGACTGCAAGATCCCCAAGACCGCGCTGGTCGGCAGCGAGGACGGCGGGTTCAAGGTCGCGATGAAGACCTTCGACCGGTCGCGGCCGTGGATCTCGGCGATGGCCGCCGGCATCATCCGCCGCAGTCTCGACGAGAGCCGTGCGTACGCGCTCGAGCGCAAGACCTTCGGCGTGCCGATCGCGCAGCACCAGGCCGTGCAGTTCATGCTCGCCGAGATGGCGATCGCCTACGAGGCGACCCGGCTGTTGACGCACAAGGCCGCGTGGCAGGTCGACAAGGGCGATCTCTCGGCGATCACCTCGAGCTACGCGAAGGCGTACGGCGCCGACGCTGCGATGCGCTCGGCCACCGATGCCGTGCAGGTGTTCGGCGGCTATGGCTACACGAAGGAATATCCGGTCGAGAAGCTGATGCGCGACGCAAAGCTGCTCCAGATTTATGAAGGGACCTCGCAGATCCAGCGCGTGGTGATCGCCCGCAATCTGCTCGGCAGTAAATAAGTAGGTTGCCGCCGACCACATGTAGGCCTCCGACGCGCGCGTTGCGGCGGAATGTGATTGGCGAATCGCGAGTGATTGAATAGGCTATCCCTACATGGGATCGCGCCTGGGTCGCTACGTGGTGTTGAAGCACCTTGCGTCGGGAGGGATGGCCGACGTCCTGCTCGGTCGCACGGACGGCATCGAGGGCTTCGAGCGCCACGTCGTGCTGAAGCGGATCCGGCCCGAGCACGCGAAGGATCAGCGGTTCATCCGCATGTTCCTCGACGAGGCTCGCGTCGCAGCAAACCTCCACCACCAGCACATCGTGCAGGTCCACGACATCGGCGAGGCGGCCGGCGAGCTGTTCATCGCGATGGAATACATCCACGGCGAGGACGTGCGCACGCTGCTGTCGAACGCGTCGAAGACGCGCGCGCACGTGCCGCTCGGCATCGCGGTCGCGATCGTCTCGGCGGCCGCCGCCGGGCTGCACTACGCGCACGAGCGCCGCGTCTCGGACAAGAAGCCGCTCGGCATCGTCCACCGCGACATCTCGCCGTCGAACATCCTGGTCGGCTACGACGGCGCGGTGAAGGTCGTCGACTTCGGCATCGCCAAGGCGTCGATGCGCCAGGAGACGCGGTCGGGCAGCCTCAAGGGCAAGATCTCGTACATGGCGCCCGAGCAGTGCAAGGGCAGCGACGTCGACCGGCGCAGCGACGTGTACTCGCTCGGCGTCGTGCTCTACGAGCTGGCGACGACGACGCGGCTGTTCAAGGGCGACAACGACTACCTGGTGATGGATCAGATCGTCAACGGCCGGGTGTCGCTGCCGCGCGTGCGGCGGCCGGACCTGCCGAACGAGCTGTCGTCGATCATCATGAAGGCGATCGCGACCGACCCCGAGCGCCGGTACTTCACCGCCGACGAGCTGCGCGTCGCGCTCGACCAGTTCGCGGCGCGCGCCGGGCTGTCGACCGCGAGCTCGCAGGTCGGCGCGTTCTTGCGCAAGCAGTTCGGCGAGCGGCCCGAGCCGTGGCTCGACCTCGACGGCCAGGGCGACTTCGCGTTCAACGCCGACGAGGATCTGCCGGCGCTCGACGGCCCGCCGAGCGGCAGCTGGACCGAGCTGCCGCGCAGCGGCGATGACTCGTTCCGCCGCAGCAACAGCATGATCTCGCGGCCGATCGTGGCGAGCGCGAGCGAGGTCGCGCCGATCGACAACGAGCTGCTGACCCCGCCGCCGAGCCGGGCGACGCTGCCGCCAACGCCGACCGCGACCGACGCGAAGATGGGCTGGGAGAGCCAGCCGCGGCCGCAGGCGATCGCGCGCGGGATGTCGCCGGGCAAGGTCGCGATGATCGTCGCGCCGATGGTCGCGGTGCTCGGCTTCGGCGTGTGGAAGCTGGCCAAGAGCGACAACGGCGCCGAGACCGTCGCCGCGGTCAGCGGCCCGGCGACCACGTCGGCGGCGGCGAGCATGCCGATGGTGACGCCGATCCCCGAGCTGCCGCAGGTCATGGCCGAGGCCACGGGCGTGGCGCGGCCGGACAAGGCCGACCCCAAGGCGCGTCCGGCTGCGGCCGCGACGTCGACGTCGACGTCGACCTCGTCGCCGAAGCACAGCAGCGGCACCGCCAAGATCGATGTCTCGCCGCCCTCGGCGGCGCCGCCGCGCGCCGAGGCCCCGGCGCCGGTCGCGCCCGCGCCCGTGCCCCAGCCGTCGCCCGCCACCGCGGCGAACGCCCCGACCCTGGGCCCATCGCCCGCGCCGCCGCCGCCGGTCCAGGCTCCCGTGCCGACCCCGGCGCCGATCGTGGTGCAGCCGGCCGCGCCCGCCGCGCCCGCCACCGTCACGCCGACCGCGCTCGACGCCAACCGGCTGTCGGGCGACAAGGACATCGTGCCGGACGACGTCACGCAGGCCGAGATCGGCCGGACCGGCACCAGCAAGGTGATCGGCGTGTTCAAGCTGTGCCTGACCACGGATGGCTCGGTCAGCTCGGTCAACCAGCTGAAGAGCACCGGCTTCCCGTCGTACGATCAGAAGATCACGACGACGATCCGCAGCCGGTGGCGCTACAGGCCGTACCTCGTGAACGGTAAGGCGAGCCCGGTCTGCACCGCGGTCCGCTTCGTCTATTCACAACAGAAGTAAGTCACAGCAGAAGTAAGTCACAGCAGAAGTAGGTCACAGCAGAAGTAGGGCGCAGCAGGAGTAGCCGCGGGCTACGCGCGCAGCAGCAGGCGCAGGGCGGCGTCGAGGCGGCTGCGGGCCAGGTCGAGCACGTGGTCGAGCGCGGGCTCGGCGAGCGGCAAGCGGGCGGCAAGGCCCTTGCGGGCGTCGCGCAGCAGCTGCGCGCGGATCCGGGCGAGGCGGCGCTCGATCGTCGGACGGTGGCTGCTGAACATGTCGGCGAGGCGCGCGACGTCGAGGCCGTGGAAGTAGTGAAAGCGGAGCAGGTTGCGATCGCCGAGCTCGAGCCGGCGGATGCTCTCGGTCAGCGCGTCGCGAAACGCCGTCTCGGTGCTGGCGACCGCCGCGAGCGGCTGTGCGAAACACGACGCCATCATGGCGATGCAACGCGAGCATCCGGTGGCTTGTTCCGGCGGCGGCGCAATTTCGCGTGGTTGGACCAAGTGACAGACGCGTGAATCTTCCGCAGTCTTCTGAGCAGCGGTGATATTGTAGGGGCGTGTACCAGCAGCAGTCGTCGAGCCGAGAGAGCGCTGGCAGTGGCAAGGCCCAGGTAGATCCGAAGGTCGGCGGGGCGCCGCTGGTGCCCCGGGCGCCCGTGCCGGGACCGGACGAAGACGCGGCGCGCAAGCCGATGTTCGCCGGCGCGACGCCCGCGTGGGAGGATCTCGAGCCCGCGGCCGAGCCAGAGGTCGCCGTGGCCGAGCCGCCGCGGCCCTCCGCGTCGCTCCAGGCGAAGACCGCGCGATCGGCGGACCACGAGGCCGTGGCGCAGCAGCCGCCCGCCGACGCGATCGGCGTCGGTGGCGACGAGCGCGCGGACGAGAATCTCGAGCACGCCGAGCTCCGCGCCGCGGGCGGCGGTGCCGGCACCGCGGCGCCGCCGAGCCTGCTGTCGACCAACAAGGACCCGCTGAAGGTCGGCGGCAAGACCAACCCGCACGGCGGCCCCTTCGAGCACAAGCTCGCGCACGCCGACAAGCACGACCACTTCGCGGCCACCGACGAGTACAACAAGCCGGGCGTGCACTCCGACAAGATCGGCGCTCACGTCGCGGCGCGGCCGGGCGCGATCAGCGAGGGCAAGGGCCTGTTCACGCTCAAGCACAACGCCACGCGCTACACGTACACGGCGAGCGGCGACGACCACAACCTCGCGACGCCGTTCGACGTCATCGACAAGTCCAAGCTGACCTCGTTCAACGCGAAGAGCCACCTGAGCAAGGCCGAGGCGGCCAAGGCCAAGGACAAGAAGCGCCTGATGCTCAACCCGTCCAAGCCGCGCGACCTGGTGATCAACGGCACCCCGACGACGTGCGTCCTGTCGTGGACCGATGGCTTCGGCGGCGGCGCGGCGTGGATCCC
>DASWOO010000668.1:0-4996 GCA_036404335.1 Kofleriaceae bacterium | reverse complement strand
GCGGGTGTCGGCGCGGGTGTCGGCGCGGGTACGTCACGGGCTGCTATCGCCGCCGGGTGTTTCGGCCCACCCGCCGGGGGTTGCGCGAGCTCTACCGTGCTCGGCGGCGCGATGAGCGCCGGGGCACGTGCCGGCGCGGCTGCGGCGACCACCGCCGGCGCGAGCTCGCCAGGCGTCGCCCGCGAGCCGGCCGTGATCCGCTGCGCCGCGATCACGCCGATCACCACCAGCGCGAGCGCCCCGCCGATCGCCAGCATCGGCTTGCGGCCGCGCGGCGCTGGAGGTCGCTGCGCCTGCGTGAGGTCGGCTTCGCGGGACGGCTCGACCAGCGCGGGCTGCGACGGGCGATGCGCGCGCGGCTCGTGGAACGCCAGCGCCGACGCGAACGGTGCATCCGCCGCCGTGCCCAGCTGCGCCGCGATCAGCTCGCGATCTGCGCCGGCCGGCAGCGCCGCTTCGAAGTCGCGGAGCAGCGCGGCCATCGACGGATAGCGGTCGTCGCGTTGCTTGGCGAGGCAGCGCTCGATGATCGCGGCGAGCTCGGGCGACAGCTCGGCGTTGAGCTCGCGCGGCGGCACCGGCCGCTGGGCGAGCTGCATCTGCAGGATCTGCGTCACGTCATCGGCGACGAACGGCAGCTGGCCGCACAGCATCAGGTACAGCAGGATGCCGAACGAGTAGATGTCCGCGCGCTGGTCGACGTCGTCGGCGCCACGGATCACCTCGGGCGCCATGTACATCGGGCTGCCGGAGGTCTCCTCGGGGTTGGCGAGCTGCGACGCGACGACGCATTGGCCGGCGTCTTGGCGATGCCGAAATCGACGACCTTGACGCCCCACCGGCCCTGGCTGCGCTGGACCAGGAAGATGTTCTCCGGCTTGACGTCGAGATGGACGATGCCCTCGGCGTGGGCATGCGCGAGCGCGCGCGCGACCGGCACCGCCACGGCGACGACGTCCTCGAGCGGTATCGGCCGATCGGCCAGCCGCTCGTCGAGGGTCTGGCCACGCAGCAGCTCCATGACGAAGAACGGACGGTGGTCGGCGGTCACGCCGAAGTCGGTGATCGTCACGATGTTCTCGGGATCGAGCTGCGACGCGGCGTGGGCCTCCTGGGTGAAGCGCGCGCGCGCCTCGATGCTCGACGCCAGCGCCGGCGACAGCACCTTGGCGGCGAACTGCTTGAGCAACGTCTGGTGCTCGACCAGGTACACCACCGCCATGCCGCCCATGCCGATCGGCTGGATGACGCGGTAGTCCTTGCCGAGCATCGTGCCGACCAGCTCGTCGGTGAAATCGGTCAGCACGGCCGGCCCGCCTGGAACAGTCCGGTGCAGAAACCTGGGTTGAACATCGACATCGGTTGGCTCGGGTCGCTGGAAGCCGGACATGCCGCGCGCTCAGGTTTGAGACCACCATCGCCGCGAAGTCGCAGGCGATGGGCTACAAATGTCGGGTGCGAAGCGCCGCTCTTGCGATCGTGGCCGTCATGACAAGCACGGCTCATGCCGACGGAGATTCCGCGCTGTCGGCCAGTGTGGGTTGGGCGACCTTCAACACCACCGGAAAAATGATCGGCAAGATGGCGCCGCCGTCGCTGACCTCCGATGTCGGCGGCACCGCCTCGATCGCGTACGAGCGCCAGCTCAGCACCGACCTGGGGATCCGCGCCGAGCTCGCCGGCGGGATGTTCTACGGCGGCGATCAGCCGATGGAGAAGCAGAGCAAGACGTCGTACGCCGCGCTCGGCGACGCCGGCCTGGTGTTCCGGTTCGACGTGCTCAAGTACGTGCCCTACGCGTTCGCCGGCGTCGGCGGCGTGGTCAGCGGCGGCGGGCCGATCGACAACGGCGCCGACTTCGTCCTGGTGGTCGGCGGCGGCGTCGACTGGCTGGTCAGCCGCGAGACCTCGTTCGGCGTCGAGGCCCGCGTCGCCAGCTTCGGCGGCGACGTCACGTTCATCTCCGTGGGCGTCCGCGGGACGTGGCGCTGGGGCTTTCTGTGATCTAGTCGTTCGGCTTGTGCCGGTCGGGGCGCGCCTTGATCGCGATCCGGATCGGCGTGCCGCGGAAGCCGTAGCGCTGACGCAGCCGGTTGGCGAGGAACCGCTTGTACGACGGCGCGAGGCCATCGGGCGTGTTGGCCCACAGCACGAACGTCGGCGGCCGGACCGTCGCCTGGGTCAGGTAGTGGATGCGGACCGCGCGGCCGTGGTGCAGCGGCGGCGGCATCTCCTCGATGACCTCGGCGAAGAACCGGTTGAGCTGCGACGTCGCGATCCGCTTGGCGTGCTCGCGCGCGACGCTGTTGACCATGTCGAGCAGGCGATCGACGCCGTCGCCGCGCTGGGCAGACAGCATCTGGACCGGCGTCCACGCCAGGAAGTGGAAGATGTCCGCGGTCTGCTCGCGCAGCGAGGCCTTGACCGCGTCGCTCGACACAAGATCCGACTTGTTGAGCGCGATGACCAGGCCGCGGCCGGCGTCCTCGACCATGCCGGCGATCCGCGCGTCCTGCTCGGCCGGGCCGAGCTGGGCGTCGACCACGAGCACGACGATGTCGGCGCGCGCGATCTGCGACAGCGCCATCGTCACCGACAGCTTCTCGATGTCGGCGTCGATCTTGGCCTTGCGGCGGATGCCGGCGGTGTCGACCAGGATGTACTCGCGGTTGCCGATCGAGAACGCCGTGTCGACCGGGTCGGTCGTGGTCCCGGCCTCGTGGTGGACCAGCGAGCGCTCCTCGCCGAGCAGCCGGTTGGTCAGCGACGACTTGCCGGCGTTGGGCCGGCCGACGAACGCGACCCGCAGCGGGCGCGTCGCGGCGTCGGCCCGGTTATCGCGGGTGTGGCGGCGCGCGCGGGCCTCGGGGCTGTCGTCGTCGTCGGCAGGCTCGTCGGGCTCGTCGGCGTCCGACGGCTCGGCGACGTCGCCGTCGATCACGTCCCACGGATCGTCCTTGCCATCGCCCTCGGCGAGCTCGGGGCGCACGGCGCCGACCGCCTCGCTGATCGCCTCGAGCAGCGCGTCGATGCCGCGGCCGTGCGCGGCCGACACCGGGTACGGGCTGCCGAGGCCGAGCGAGTGGAACTCGTGGATCAACTCGTCGCGGGTCGGGTGATCGATCTTGTTGACGACCAGGAAGACCTGCTTGCCGGTCTCGCGCAGCCGCTTGGCCAGGCCCTGGTCGATCGCGGACAGGCCGGCGCGGCCATCGACGACAAGGACCAGCGCGTCGGCCTCGCCGATCGCGCGCAGCGCCTGGCGGTGGATGCCGGCGCCGATCACGTCGCGCGCGGCGTCGGGGTCGAGGCCGCCGGTGTCGACCAGCCGCATCATCGCGCCGAAGTAGTCGCACTCGCCGTAGCGGCGGTCGCGGGTCAGGCCCGGGGTGTCGTGGACCAGCGCGGGCCGGCCGCCGACCAGGCGGTTGAACAGGGTCGACTTGCCGACGTTGGGCCGGCCGACGATCGCGATCAGGGGATGGCTCATTGGTGCTCGCCTCCGTAGCCGAGGCGCTGGAGGTCGGCTTCGCCGCGGCTCCACTCGGTCATGACTTTCACGAACAACGACAGGTGCACGGTCTTGCCCAGCGCGTTGCCCACCGCCTGGCGCGCGGCAATGCCGAGCTCGCGGATCCGCGCGCCGGCCCGGCCGACGACGATCGCCTTTTGCGAGTCGCGCTCGACCACGATCACCGCGCCGATCGCGATCTCCTTGGCCGTCTTGTCGGTCCAGGTCTCAATCTGCACGGCGCAGGCGTACGGCAGCTCCTTGCCGAGCTGGTGGTACAGCTGCTCGCGGATGATCTCCTGCGCGATGAACTGCGGCGAGCGGTCGGTGACGGTGTCGTCGGGGAACAGCTGCGGGCCGCGCGGCAGGCGCAGCGCGATCAGGTGCTCGAGGTGCGCGATGCCGTCGCCGGTCATCGCCGAGATCGGCACGACCTCGACGCCGTCGGCGAACGAGCCCCACGCCTGCATCACCGGCAGCAGATCCGGCTTGGCGACGCGGTCGACCTTGTTGAGGCCGATCACGATCGGGTGGGCCTTGCTCGCGTGGCCCAGCGCCGCGGCGTCGGCCTCGGCGAGCCGCTCGGGCAACCGGCCGCGCCGGTCGGTGGCGTCGACCAGCAGCAGCACGACATCGGCGTCGTGCGCGGCGACCAGCGCGGCCTCGCGCATGTAGCGGCGCAGCGGGCCGCGGCCATCCTGGACGCCGGGCGTGTCGACGTACGCGATCTGCGCGCGGCCGTCGCCGGCCGGCAGCTCGAAGGTGTGGACGCCGAGGATGCGATCGCGGGTCGTCTGCGGCTTGGCCGACACCGCGACCAGGTGGCGATCGAGGATGCGGTTGAGCAGCGTGGACTTGCCGACGTTGGGTAACCCGACGATCGCGCAGAACCCGGCGTGGAGGTGATCACCGACGGGCTGTTCGCCGTCGGTCGTGGACTCGACCATAGCCCCCGGCGTGTAGCACGGATCGGCGCAGGTGTTGAGCACTATGCCAAAAACTGGTGCCCGGGCCGGCGCGCCGGTAGCGTCGGGGTCATGGCGGCGTTCGCGCTCGTGGTCGGCCTCGCCGCGATGATCGCCGCGGCCCTCCCCTCGCCCGGCCTGTTCGTCGCGATCGGCCTGGGCCTCGCCGCCGCCGGCACCGGCTGGCTCGGCTATCGCCGGACGGCCGACCCCGGCTTCCGCCGCCTGGCCGGCGCCGCCGCGATCACCCTCGGCGCCATGGCCGGCGTGCTCGGGGTCGTGCGCGTCGTGCTCGTGCTCGCCGCGCTCGGCCACCTCGAGCGGCTGATCGGCTAGCCGGCGGCTCGAGCCGCTAGGTGACCAGCGGGATCAGGAAGTACGCCGCGGCGCCGAGCGCGCCGAGGACGACGAGCAGGTAGAGGACGCCGCGGGTGACCTTCCAGCGGTCTACGGAGGACGCCAGCTCACGCAGCTCCATGATCCGGCGGTCGCTGCCGGCGAGGTCGAGGTCGATCTCGTC
>DASWOO010000667.1:0-1574 GCA_036404335.1 Kofleriaceae bacterium | reverse complement strand
GTGAGGCTCGGGTTGACGCCGAGGTTGGCGCCGACCGCCGAGCCATCGACGACGTACAGGCCCTCGTAGCCGAACACGCGGTGCTGGGCGTCGATCACGCCGGTCGTGGGATCGGCGCCCATGACGCAGCCGCCGATGCAGTGCGCGGTCATCGGCATGTCGAACAGGATCTCGAACCACGACGTGACCGGCACGCCGCCGAGCTCGGCCGCGGCCCGCGCGACGAACGCGTTGGCGATCGGGATGTTGGTCGGGATCCGGTTGCCCTCGCTGCACAGGAGCTTGCCGAACGGCCAGAACCAGCGGCGGCGCAGCCGCATGCGCAGCGTGGCGTCGAGGGTCTGCATCACCAGGAAGATCAGGGTCTGGTGCGCGAAGCCGAACGGCCACGCCGCGCGCGCGAACTTGATCGGGTGGCGGAAGGCGCTGGCGATCCACGTGAGGATCCGGCGCCAGCCCTTGCCGCTGATCAGCAGGGTCGCGATGAAGCCGAGCACGTCGGAGCCGCGCGAGTAGCGCGTGGCCTCGATGTGCGTGTACGGGTCGAGGTGGATGCCCGAGCCGATCGCGATGCCCTTGGACATGTCGTGCTGGTCGCCGGGGAACCGCACCCCGACGATCGACTAGGCGTTGGTCCGCACGTCGTGGCCGAGCCGGTCGGAGACGTTGGGCAGCGAGCCGCGCTGCTTGCAGCGCAGCAGCAGATCCATCGTGCCGAGCGACGAGCCCGACAGCACGACCTCGCGCGCGGTGATCTTGCGGCGCTGCTTGGACAGCCACGCGGTCGAGCGCTCGACGGTCAGCTCGTAGCCGTCGGCGCCGGTGTGGCTCGGGCCCAGCGGCACCACGTCGATCACCCGGGTCTCGGCCATGACCTGCGCGCCGCGCTTCTCGGCGAAGTACAGGTAGTTCTTGTCGAGCGTGTTCTTGGCGCCGAACCGGCAGCCGACCATGCAGCCGCCGCAGCCGACGCACGAGCTGCGCGGCGGGCCCTCGCCGCCGAAGTACGGATCCGGATGGGCCTGGCCGGGCCCGTCGCCGAAGTACACCGCGACGTCGGTCTTGTAGAACGTGTCGCCCACGCCCTGCAGCTCGGCGGCGCGCTTGAGCATGTGGTCGGCGTCGCCCAGGATCTTGTTCTCGGTCACACCGAGCATCCGGCGGGCCTCGGCGTAGTGGGCCGGCATGTCGCGCTGCCAGTCGGCCAGGCCGCGCCACGACCCGTCCTGCCAGACCCGGTCGGGCGGCGACAGCAGCGTGTTGGCGTAGGTGATCGAGCCGCCGCCGACGGCGTTGCCGCACAGGATCATGACGTGGCGGAACGGCCGCATGTCGTAGAACCCGAACAGCTTGAGTCCCGGCCGCCACATCCAGCGCCGCAGGCTCCACGTGGTCGCCGGGAAGTCGGCCGGCGTCCAGCGCTTGCCCATCTCGATGACGCCGACGCGGTAGCCCTTCTCGGTCAGCCGGCAGGCCGACACGCTGCCGCCGAACCCCGAGCCAACCACCAGGAAGTCGAAGTCATGCGCCACGCCCGGTATGATACTATGCGAGGGTCATTCGCCCGGGCGTGA
>DASWOO010000666.1:0-5265 GCA_036404335.1 Kofleriaceae bacterium | reverse complement strand
GGCCGCGGCGTGCTCGACTACCTGAGCCGCCGGCTGCTCACCGCCGCGGTCCAGCGCGCGCCGGTCTACGCCGGGGTCCACGCGGTGCTGCTGGCGTGCACGTTCGTCCGCATCCTGCCCTATGCGCGCACCCCCGAGGAGCGCGCGTTCGTCACCGCCCGGGTCGAGCATTACGCCGAGACGTCGAGGAGCTCATGAAGGTCATCGTTCCATGCGGCGGCAGGTCCAGCCGCTATCCCAACCAACCGCCCAAGTGGATGCTGCCCGCCCACGACGGCCGGCCGATGCTCGCGCTCGCGGTGTCCGGGCTCGGCGTCGATCCGGCGGACCTGATCGTCACGATCCTCGGCGAGCACGAGGCCAAGTACCGGGTGCGCCAGGGGCTCGAGGCCGCGTTCGGCCAGCCGATCCGCGTGGTCGTGCTCGACGAGCCGACCCGGAGCCAGCCCGAGACCGTGGCGCGCACGCTCGAGGCGGTGAAGCTCGACGAACCGTTCCTGATCAAGGACTCGGACAACACGTTCGTCGTCGACGGCCTGGCGCAGGAGACCAACTACGTCTGCGTCGACTCGCTCAATAACTACGACCAGATAAACCCGCGCAACAAGAGCTACCTGCAGGTCGATCACAAGGACGTCGTCACCAACATCCGCGAGAAGGTCGTGATCTCCGACCTGTTCAGCGTCGGCGGCTACAGCTTCCTCGACCCGGCGCAGTTCCTCGACCACTACCGCCGGCTGTCGCGCCACACCGCCGAGTGGCAGCGCGAGCTCTACGTCTCGGACATCATCGGCGCGATGATCCTCGAAGGTGTGCCGTTCCGCGCGCGGCGGATCACCGGCTACCAGGACTGGGGCACGATCGTCGAATGGCGGCGCGCGCTCCTGTCGCGCAAGACCTACTTCGTGCTGGTCGATGGCTTCCTGTTCGAGCGTGGCAGCGCGTATTTTCATCCCGCGTTCGCCGACGTGAAGCCGCACCCCGCCGCGATCGACGCGACCGCCGACCTGGTGCGCCGCGGCCACAGCGTGATCTACCTCAGCATCCGGCCGAGCTCGCTCGCCGCGGTCACCGAGCGCCAGCTGACCGAGGCCGGCCTGCCGTCGGCCCGCGTGGTCTACGGCTGCCCGATCTCGACCTGGACCATGCTCACCGCGCCCGATCCGACCCTGCCGTTCGTGACGAGCCACGCGCTCGAGCTGCCGCCCGACGATCCCAACCTTAACGGCAAGCTCGCTGGCGAGAGCTAGTCGCCGCGCTAGGGTCTAGCGCATGCGCACGTGGCTCCCCCTGCTGCTGCTCGCGGCGTGTAGCGCGTCGACGCCGGGCGGCGGGGTGAGCCGGGGCGCGGATACCAGCGGGCCGCCGCGCGCGCGGCCGGGCGCGGTGTCGGTGTTCGAGTTCGGCGCGATCGGCGATGGCCAGACCGATGATCGCCCGGCGATCCAGGCGGCGATCGCGGCCGCGGCCGCGGGCCGGGGCGAGGTGTTCATCCCGCCGGGCACGTACGCGATCTCGGGCACGCCGCACCGCCACTGGGGCCTCGACGTGCCGGCCGGCGTGCACCTGCGCGGCGCGGGCGCCGACCTGACCGTGCTGCAGCAGGCGCCGGGCGCCGGCAAGTCCGAGCGGATGATCCACGTCTCGGGCGCGCACGTCTCGGTCGAGGATCTGACGCTCGACGGCAACAAGGCCAAGCAGCAGCGCCCCGACGAGCAGCGCCACGGCCTGTTCGCCACCGACACGCAGGGCCTGGTGATCTCGCGGATCGTCGCGCGCGACTTCACCGGCGACGGCATCTATCTGTTCAACGGCGCGCGCGGCACGCGGGTCGATCACGTGCGCGCGACCGGCAGCGATCGCAACGGCTTCACGCTCGGCGGCGACGTCGACGACACGATCGTGTTCGCCAGCTCGTTCGACGGCAACGCCGCGCAGCAATTCGACAGCGAGCCGGGCGACATCAACGCCGTGCGCCACACCGTGATCACCGGCTGCTACCTCGATGGCCGGGCGAGCAACGACTACACGCTGACCGTGTCGGGCAACCCCAAGGTGCGCGGCTCGGACTGGCTGGTGTTCGGCAACCGGATCGACGGCAGCGTGTTCATCGTGTGGGCCGAGCGGGTGATCATCGCCGGCAACACCGGGGTCAACGCGACGACCAAGGCGAGCGTGACGGTGTACCGGACGTCGTCGGACGTCGAGATCATCGGCAACCGGTTCGAGCAGACCCAGACCCGGGTCGGCTCGCTCGCCGGCGTGCTGATCCAGGGCACCGGCACCGGCTCGGCGCCGCGCCACGTCCGGGTGCTGGGCAACGACCTGACCCTGCGCGACGAGCGCAGCTTCGGGATCCGCGCCGAGGGCGCGATCGACGTCGAGCTGGTCGATAACACGCTGCACGGCGCGGGGCGCAAGGCGGCGGGCGCGGCCGGGATCTACGTGCGCGCGACCAACACCAAGGAAGACTTCGAGCGCGCGGTGGTCCGGGGCAACACCGTGCGCAACTTCGGCGCGCGGGGCGTCAGCGTCGCGGGCAACGGCGTGGCCAAGTTGCGCGAGCTCGAGATCAGCCGCAACAGCTTCGACGACGACTCGGCGGGCGCGGCGATGACGACCGGGATCTCGCTCGACGATGGCGCGGGCGCGGCGCAGCAGATCAAGGTCGACGGCAACCGCTACAACGGCGCGGTGCGCGACGCGGTGGCCAACATCCCGCACGCGGCGACGGTGTCGATCGACGGCCAGCCGGCCGGCGTGCCGTAGCCTGTCACTTCGCCGCGGCGGGCGGCTTGGCCGGCGGCGCGTGGATGAACGCGCGGGTGATCGCAAAGGCGAGCAGGGCCATGACCAGCGCGCCGATCACCAGCATCCACGGCTGGAGCATGCGGCGCGGCTTGCCCAGGGCCACGGCCGACGGGCGCTGCATCGGTTGCTGCGGCTGCGGTTGCTGGCGGTCGTACAGATCGGGCGGCCGGCGCTGCGGCGGCGCGCCCCAGCTGCCGTAGCCGGGCATGGGCGGCTGCTGCATGGGCGGCTGCTGCATGGGCGGCGGCATCATGGCGCCGGGCATCGGCGTCTGCATGATCGGCTGCGGCATCGCCTGCATCGGCTGCGGCATCGGCGCCTGCATCGGCGGCGGCGCGGTCGGCGGCGGCTGGCGGGGCGCCGGGCTCATCGTCATCGGCGACGACTGCGCCGGGTGCTGGGGCATCGGCCGCGGCACCGACATCGGCGGCGCGCCCTGCATCGGCGGCGCCGGGTGCGAGCCGGGCGCCGGCGTCGACGGCAGCCGGTGCTGCGTCGTGCCCGGCGGCGGCGTGTAGCGCATCGGCTCCGGCGTGCGATCGTCGGCCGGCATCGGCGGCGGCTGGAGCGCCGGGCGCGGCTTGGCCGGCAGCGGCGCCGACGCCCGGGGCGGCGGCTGGGTCGACGGCCGCTTGCGCTGGGTCGCCAGCGTGGGGGCCGGAGCGGCGACCGGCGGCGAGCTCGGCGGCCGCACGACGCGCTGAGGCGGCGGCGTGCGCCGGCTGGCCGGGGCCAGGAGCCGGGTCGCCTCGTCGGCCTCGAACGGCGAGCTGGGCTCGAGCGTGTCGGGCAGGTGGAGCGGCGGGCCGGCGCTGGTCGGGTCGTCGGTCGGCGGCCGGCGGCGCTTGGCCGGGCGCGGCGGCTCGATCGCCGAGGTCAGCTCGCCCGACTCGCGCGCCTCGGCGTGGAGCAGCGCGATCTCGTCGCGCGACAGCTGCGCCAGCCGGGTCTCCTCGTCCTCGAACCGGTCGATGACCTGGCGCGCGCGGGCGACCCCGGCGCTGTCGTGATCGTTGGTCGAGAACGCCTCGGCGGTGTGGATCCGGATGACCGTGGCCTCCGACATCTCGACGTCGGCGTGCAGCGCGGGCAGCGGCGTCGACATCACCGGCCGCGACTTGCGACGATCCGTGTCGCCGACCTCGGCGTCGAGCTGGCCGTCGAGGATCTTGGCCAGCTCGGTCGCGGGATCGCCGCTGGTCGCCTCGAGCGAGTAGCGCAGGCTGCGCAGCTGCTGGCCGAGCTGTCCGGCGGTCGGACGCTGCTTCGGATCGCGCGACAGCGCCTGGGCGATCAGCGCGTCGATCTCCGGCGACAGCCGCGGATCGGCCTCGCGCGGCCGCGGCACCGGCGCCTCGCGCACCGAGCGCAGCGCGTCGAGGTCGCCCAGGCCCGAGAACAGCCGGCGCCCGGTGACCAGCTCCCACATCAGGATGCCGACGGAGAACACGTCGCTGCGCGGCTCGAGGTGCTCGTTGCGCGCCTGCTCCGGCGAGATGTACGCGAACTTGCCGCGCACCGCGCCGTGGCCGGTCGCCTCCTGCTCGGCGCGCTTGGCGATGCCGAAATCGGTGAGCTTGACCTCACCCGCGCGCGACAGCAGCACGTTCGACGGCGACACGTCGCGGTGAACCAGCGACATGGTCTTGCCGTCCGGCGCGCGCGCCGAGTGGGCGTGCTCGAGCGCCTCGCAGATCTCGCTGCCGAGGTGGAGCACCAGATCGAACGGCAGTCGGTCGCGGCGGGCCTCGAGGCTGCGCTGGATCGCGCCGATGTCCTTGCCGTCGACGTACTCCATGACCAGGAAGTACTGGCCGTCATCGCCCAGGCCGACATCGAAGATCTGAACGATGTTTCGGTGCTTGAGCAGCGACAGCACCTTGGCTTCGGCGATCAGCAGCTCGACGAACCGCTTGTCCTGCGAGAGGTGCGGCAGGATCCGCTTGATCGCCACGGGCTTCTCGAAGCCGCCGGCGGCGACGGCCTTACCCCGGAAGATCTCGGCCATCCCGCCGACGCCAATCCGGTCGAGCAGCTCGTACCGAGTCACGCGCCATAAACCTAGCATGTTCGGCCGGCGTACGTACGATCGGGGCATGGATGAGCTGGCCCGGCTGCTCGACGACGCGCTCGCCGCGGGCCTTGGCTCGGCCGCCGCGCTCTCGGTCGGCGACGCCGGCGTCGAGGTCGGCCGCCTGCTGCGCGGCCAGACCCGCCGGCTGCCCGATCCGGGAGTGGCGTCTGTGCCGAGAATCGACACGCGCGACGCGACGCGCGGAGGGGTGAATCCGCTGGCTCCGCCAGCGGGAAGGGGGCGGGAACGCCCCCTGTTGATCGACGAGGTGACGCCATTCGATCTGGCCTCGCTGACCAAGCCGATGGCGACCGCGGCGCTGGCGATGGTGCTGGTCGGCGACGGCGCGCTCGACCTCGACGCGCCGATCCGCCGCTGGT
>DASWOO010000665.1:0-1699 GCA_036404335.1 Kofleriaceae bacterium | reverse complement strand
GACGTGCAGCAGCCAGAACGCGTCCTCGCCCGCCGGCGCCGCGTGCACCGACAACAGCCAGTGCCGCAACGGCACCTGCGCGCTCGGCCGCTGCGTCGACATCTGCCGCGCCGATCGCGACTGCGGCGCCGGCAACAACTGCGCCGTGATCCCCAGCGTCGGCGTCAGCCACGCGCTGTTCTACGGCTGCCTGCCGCAGGGCGGCCTGATCAGCTGGGACCTGCCGACCGACACCACCGCGCCCGAGCTGCTGGTCCCGGTCCCGGCGATCGCCAGCTCGGTCGAGCTGCTGATGGCGGTCGACGATCCGAAGCAGCAGGTCGGCGCGACCAGCATCCTGACGCCCAACGGCACCCGGATCTACGCCCGGCCGTGCGCGTCGGCGCGCGGCGAGTGCACGCACGATCAGGAGGTCGATCAGTTCTTCAACAACGCCCAGCGCCACGAGCCCGGGTTCGGCCAGTCGATCCTGCAGATGCCGTCGGGCGACAACGTCAACCTGATGCCCGGCGTGTACCAGATCGAGGTCGCGGCGCAGAACACCGCCGGCCGGCCCGGCACCTCGGTCCCGCGCGTCACCGCCGTGCTGCGGCTCGACACCGGCGTCCGGCTCGACGTCCACCTGTTCTTCCTCGATCTGGCCGATCACCCGTGCCAGGCGGCGATCGGCCCGCAGCCGCTGACCGCGGCGACCGCGCAGGCCGCGTCGGGGTTCCACGACGAGTTCCTCGGCGAGCTCCGCTCGATCTTCCAGACCGCGTCGCTGTCGGTCAACGTCGCGAGCTACGACGACCTGATCGACCACCCGGCGCTCGACGCGCTCGACGTCGACAGCGTCGGCGACCTGCTCAAGTACGGCAAGTACGCCGACGGCATCAACGTGTTCTTCGTCCGCTCGCTGTCGCCGGTCGGCGTCCAGGCCTACTCGCCCAACCCCGGGCCGTCGGGCGTCGCCGGCACCCGGCAGTCCGGCATCGTGATCGGCCTGGACACGCTGTGCTACCGGTCGTGGACCGCGCTGGCCCGGCTCACCGCCCACGAGCTCGCGCGCTACATGGGCCTGTATCACAACGTCGAGCGCGGCGCCGGCGACCACGCCAGCTGGACCGATCAGATCAACGACACCGACGCCGACCCCGGCAACCTGATGTACTTCGCCGAGCGGCTCGGCGCGGGCGGTGAGCCGCCGGCGCCCAGGCTCAGCCCCGGCCAGCGCGCGATGATCACCCACAGCCCGGCGCTGCAGAGCTTCGAGGTGGCGCCGTGAAGCTGTCGCTGGTGTCGTGCGCGATCCTCGCCGCGGCGCTGCCCGCGCTCGCCGACAACGCCGCGCTGACCCAGGACGTGCTCGACCAGCTGACCGAGCTCGACCCGCCGCCGACCGCGGCCACGGCGAGCTCGGACCTGGTGAGCCCGGCGATCACCCAGGGCAGCCTCAGCGCGATCGCCGCCGATCCGACCGTCGACACCGGCGTCCGGATCCGCGCGGTCCGCGGGCTGGCCAGCTTCTGCCTGACCCCGTGCACCGCCGGCACCGTGCACGACACGCTGGTCCAGATGATCGCCGGCTACGTCGCGAGCCCGCCGGTCGCCGGCAAGGACGTGCTCCTGCTGCGCGCCGCGGTCGAGAGCCTCGGCGCCGCGCGCGCGGTCACCGCGGCCGAGGTCCCCGGCCTGATCCAGCTGCTCGCCCACCCCA
>DASWOO010000664.1:0-12319 GCA_036404335.1 Kofleriaceae bacterium | reverse complement strand
GGCGTCGACTACAACATCCTGCCCAACGTGTTCGTCCGGGCCGAGGGCCACCTCGAGGCCATCAACCTGACCTACAAGGGCAATGGCTTCGCCGGCATCAACCGCGACATGGACCCGTCGTCGGTCGACGTCTCGAGCGCGCGCGACGTGTACTTCGGCGGGTTTGCGACCGTCGGCTACGTCTACTAGCTCCGGGCGGCGCCGCCCGATCGGGGCGCTGCATGCTAGCTTTCGCGAGTCATGAAAGCTGCCGACGTCCGTAGCGCGTTTCTCGAGTTCTGGAGCCGGAAGGGCCACCAAGTGGTCGCTTCGAGCTCGCTCGTGCCGGCCAATGACCCGACCTTGATGTTCACCAACGCCGGCATGGTCCAGTTCAAGGACGTGTTCACCGGCGCCGAGACCCGGGGCTACAAGCGGGCGACGACCTCGCAGAAGTGCGTGCGCGCTGGCGGCAAGCACAACGACCTCGACGAGGTCGGCAAGACGCCGCGCCACCACACGTTCTTCGAGATGCTCGGCAACTTCTCGTTCGGCGACTATTTCAAGCCGGACGCGATCGCCCACGCGTGGGAGCTGCTGACGCAGGTCTTCAAGATCGACCAGTCGCGGCTGTGCGTCACCGTGTTCGGCGGCGAGGACGGGATCGGCCCCGACGACGAGGCGCGCGCGATCTGGAAGCAGGTCACGGGCTTCGGCGACGACCGGATCATCGGCCTGGGCAAGAAGGACAACTTCTGGGCGATGGGCGACACCGGGCCGATGGGGCCGTGCTCGGAGATCCACTATTACATGGGCACCGGCCCCCAGCAGTGGCCGACCACCGACCCCGCGACGTGGGTCGGCTGGCTCGAGATCTGGAACCTGGTGTTCATGCAGTACGAGCGGCGAACCGCCGGCGGCGAGCTGTTCGTGCTGCCCGCGCCGTCGATCGACACCGGCGCCGGGCTCGAGCGCGTCGCGAGCGTGCTGCAGGGCGTGGCGTCGAACTACGACACCGACCTGTTCACGGCGATCCTGGCCAGGGCGGCCGAGCTGGCCAGGGTCACGTATGGCAAGTCCACCGAGTCCGACACGTCGCTGCGGGTGATCGCCGACCACGCGCGGTGCACGGCGTTCCTGATCGCCGACGGCGTGTTCCCCGATAACACCGGCCGCGAGTACGTGCTGCGCCGGATCTTCCGGCGCGCGGTTCGCCACGGCAAGCTGCTCGGCATCGACCAGCCGTTCATGCACGAGGTCTGCATGCAGGTCGTGGCCGAGATGGGCGCGCAGTACCCCGAGCTCGTCCAGCACAAGACCACGATCTGGAACGTCGCGCTCGCCGAGGAGCAGCGGTTCCGCGACACGCTCGACCTGGGCATGAAGCTGCTCGACGAGGAGTTCGCGCGGCTCGCCGGCGGCGGCGGCACGCTGGTGCCGGGCGTCGCGGTGTTCAAGCTGTACGACACGTTCGGCTTCCCGCCCGACCTGACCGAGATCATCGCGGCCGAGCGCGGCTACGGCGTCGACAGCGCCGGGTTCGACGAGGCGATGGACAAGGCCAAGCACCGCAGCCGGGGCTTCGCCGGCTCGGGCCAGGAGGCGATCGCCGGCGAGCTCAAGGCGGTGGCCAACGAGATCGGCGCGACCCGGTTCACCGGTTACGAGGGCCGAGGCACGGCGGGCGAGGGCGTGGTCAAGGCGATCCTGATCAACGGCGAGCGCGTGCGGCACGCGGGCGAGGGCGCGCGGGTCGCGCTGGTGTTCGACCAGACGCCGTTCTACGGCGAGAGCGGCGGCCAGATCGGCGACACCGGCCTGGTCAAGTCCGAGGACGCCGACGTCCGGATCGACGACACCAAGAAGCCCGCCGGCGACGTCCACGTGCTGTTCGGCGAGGTCGTGCGCGGCACGCTCAAGGACGGCGACGCGGTGCGGTTCTCGGTCGACGACGACCGCCGCGAGCGGATCCGCGCCAACCACTCGGCGACGCACCTCCTGCACCACGCGCTCAAGCACGTGCTCGGCGATCACGTGGCGCAGAAGGGCTCGCTGGTCTCGCCCGACCGGCTGCGCTTCGACTTCGCGCACTTCTCGCCGATGACCGACGATCAGAAGCGCCAGGTCGAGGACCGGGTCAACCACGAGATCCGGCGCAACGTCGACTCGGTGATCGAGGTCCTGCCGATCGCCGAGGCCAAGCAGCGCGGCGCGGTCGCGATGTTCGGCGAGAAGTACGGCGACCAGGTGCGCGTGGTGTCGATCGGCGGCGAGTCGATCGAGTTCTGCGGCGGCACCCACGTCCGCCGCGCCGGCGATATCGGCATGTTCAAGATCGTCGGCGAGGCCGGCGTGGCCCAGGGCGTGCGCCGGGTCGAGGCGGTGACCGGCGCGGGCGCGCTCGAGTACCTGCGCAAGCTCGAGGACGAGCTGCTCCAGATCGGCGAGCGCCTCAAGGCCGGGCCGTTCGAGGTCGCGCACCGGGTCGACAAGCTGATCGCCGACGGCAAGGCGCTCGACCGCGAGCTCGAGAAGCTCAAGCAGCGGCTGGCGTCGGGCGGCGGCGCGCGCGATCTGATGGCCGATGTCGTGACGATCAAGGGCGTCAAGGTGCTGGCGGCGTCGGTCGAGGTCGACGACGCCAAGGTGCTGCGCGACACCGGCGATCAGCTGCGCGACAAGCTCGGCTCGGGCGTGATCGTGCTCGCGGGCACCGGCGGCGCCGAGGTCAAGCTGGTCGCGATGGTGACCAAGGACCTCGTCGGCAAGCTCCAGGCGGGCAAGCTGCTCAGCGAGGTCGCCTTGCTACTCGGCGGCCGGGCCGGCGGCCGGCCGGACATGGCCCAGGGCGGCGGCAAGGATGCCGCGCAGGTGCCGGCGGCGCTCACGGCCGCCCGCAAGTGGATCGAGGATCACGCCTAGGCGTGGGATCCGGGGCTCAGCCCCACTGGTGGCGGAGGAAGACGACCAGGATCGCGACCAGGATGATGAACAGGACGGTCGTGTGCAGGACGTAGGTCTGGGGGGCTTTGCCGCTCACGCGGCGGAGGGTACACGACCTCGCGGAGTTGCGCAGACTTCGCGCAGGGATCGCGGATCAGGTCTGGGGTCTCCGTCCGGGGTCTGGGCTCCGCGCGGGCGCTCGCGTAAGTCAGCAAGACGACAGGGCTCGGCCCCGTCCCGCGGAGTGCCCCGGTCTTGCATGTAGACTGCTGCATACATGAGCGTTTCACGGTCTCTTGTGGCGGCCCTGATCTTGATGCTCGGCGCGTGCAGCGTGGGCGAGGTTCCTGGCACCGGCGCCGATGATGACGACGGCTCCGGGAGCGGCTCGGGCTCGGGCTCGGGCTCGGGCAGCGGCTCCGGGAGCGGCACCGGCTCGGGTGGCGGCACCGGCCCCGGCCAGTCGTTCGAGATGCAGGTCAAGCCCCAGGTCACCGGCTGCGTCGGCTGCCACGGCGGGGGCCAGATGCCGACCCTGACCTCGTACAGCACGCTCGAGGCCAAGTACAAGGTCAAGCCGGGCAGCAGCAGCCCGCTGCTGTCGCGCGGCCTCCACGCCGGCCCGGCGCTGACCGACCCCCAGAAGACCGCGATCGCCAACTGGCTCGACACGCTGCCCTGAGCCCAGCGATACTCGCATCGGGCGCGTAGCCCGGTCATGGCATCCGATGATTCCAGCGGTGGGCGCCCGGCAGGGCCGATCGTCATCCGCATCAAGCTTCGCTACGACGATGTCGAGGCGATGGTGCAGCGGTTCGCGGCCAACGTCGGCAAGTCGGGGCTGTTCCTGCCGACCAAGGCGCTGCAGCCGATCGGCGCCGAGGTCAAGTTCGAGCTGCGGCTCGCCGACGACACGCCGGCGCTCGTCGGCCTCGGCCGGGTGAAGGCGGCGACGCCGCCGGACCCCGAGCATCCGCGCGCGGCGTTCGGCATGGCGATCGAGCTGATGCGGGTGACGCCGCAGAGCCGCGCGCTGATCCTGCGCATGCTCGAGCGGCGGCGGGCGCTGGGCCTGACCGAGGTCGCGCTGCCGACGGCCGCGGACATCGAGGCGGCGCGGCGCGCCGAGCTGGCGACCGGGCCGGTGCCGGTGGTGCCGCCGCCGGTGCCCGCGGCGGTGGCGCCGGTGCCCGCGGCGGTGCTGCCGGTGACGCCGCTGGTGCCGAGCGCGCCGCAGGGCGAGGGCCTGATGACGGCGCCACGGCGGACGACCGGGCAGATGGCGGTGGCCAAGGTCCAGGCGATCTCCCCGCTGGCGCCGGAGGGGCCGCGTCGCCGGCGGGCGTCGATGAGCGAGCTGATGGCCGCGGCGGCGCCGCAGGGCCTGGCGTTGCCCGAGCTCGACGAGGACATCGACCTCGAGGCCGCGCTCGCCCGGGCGCGGGTGCTGGCCGGCGGCGACCTGGACACCGAGCTCGAGGCGCTGGCCGCGGGCACGGTGCCGCCGATCGAGGTGTCGATCGAGGCGGCGTCCGCGGAGCTGGCGCGGGCGCTGGGCGGCCGCGAGCGCGGCGAGCGCGGGGGCTGGGCGCCGCCGCCGGCGGTGGCCGAGGCGCCTGGGCCGGAGGCGGAGGCGTCGGAGCCGGTGGCGGAGGCGTCTGAGGCGGTGGCCGAGGCGCCTGAGCCAGTGGCCGCGGCTGCAGCCGAAGCAGCCGAGCCAGTGGAATCTGCGGCCGAGCCGGCGCCAATCGAGGTCGCGGCCGCGGCCGCGGCTGCAGCCGAAGCAGCCGAGCCAATGGAAGCTGCGGCCGAGCCGGCGCCGATCGAGGTCGCGGCCGAGGCGGCCGAGGTCCCTGCGGCGGTCGAGGCGCTCGACCCGGCCGCGGTCGACGCCGCGCCGGTCGAGCCCGATCAGCTCGCCGATATCATCCACCAGCTCAACGAGCTCGATCTCGAGGACGTCGAGCACACCGAGATGGGCGCGATGCCCGAGCCCCCCGAGCCGGCAGCTGCCGAGCCCGAGGCCGAGCCAGCCGTCGCGCCGGTGGGCAATGCCCTGGCCGAGCTCACCGCCAGCCTCGACGCTCAGCTCGCCGCCGACGAGGCCGCCGAAGCCGAAGCCGAAGCCGAAGCCGAGGCCGAGGCCGACGCGCTCGGCCTGCCGTCCGCGCTAGGCATCTCGGTCGAGGGCCCGTCGCAGATCCGCTACGTCGAGCCCGAGCTGCAGGCGCCCGAAGACGACGTCGGCTCGGCGCCCCACGACCTCAGCCTCGACGAGTTCGACGACTTCGAGATCCTCGCCGAGGCGGACGCCGCCGACGAAGATCTGCTTACCGCCAGCGCCGAGCGCGAGACCTCGAACCTGCGCGTGCCGGCCGCGCCGGCGAGCCAGCTCGACTTCGCCGCGCGGCTCGACTTCGACGATGATGACGAGGACGTCTTCGACCTGCCGCCGGCCGCGCGCACCGACGTGTTCGACGGCGGCCACGCCGACCCGCTGCTCGCCAGCGCCGGCCAGGCGCTCGCCGCGTTCGAGACCGGCGACGAGTCGATCGACGAGGCCCTCGACCGCCGCAACCGCGGCAACGCCTTGCCGCGGATCATCGAGCCGATCTACGACAACGAGCAGAGCAACAGCTACACCTTCGCTGGCATCCCGTCCGACGACTCGCTCGACCTCGACTTCGGCCCGGCGATCCGCGACCGCGCCGCGCCACGCCCGACCAAGCTGCCGCCGCCGAGCCGCGCGCCTCAGCCCGCGTCCGGCGACGACGAGCTGCCGTCGCTCTACGCCTCGCCCGTCGAGGATGACGAGCTCGAGAACGCGCTCGGCGCGCTCGATGTCGACCTCGACGACCTCGCGCTGGCCAAGGCTGGCCCGGCGCCACAGGCGGCTCGCCCGGCGCCGCGCGCGGCTCGCCCGGCGCCACAGGCGAGCCCGGCGCCCGCCCAGCCCACGCCGCGCGCGCCGGTCCGCACCTCGCCGCACGTCATCCCGGCGCGCCCCCGGCCGACGCCGGTGTCCACGCCGACGCCGCGCATCACCTCCGACGACGGTCTCGAGATCGACTTCGGCGACGACGACTAGCGCGACTGCGGGCCGAGGCCCGGGTGCGCCAGCGCCGCGACCAGCTTGGCGCGGTCCCCGGCGTGCGTCCGCCACAGCTCGATGATCCTGTCGGCCTGGGTCCGGCCCGTCGCCGCGACCTCCTCGACCGGGGCGATCAGCGGCAGCGCCGCCGGCGCGACCCGGCCCAGGCCATCGCGGGCGATCGCGACCAGCTCGCGCGCCAGCTCGCCGACCTTGAGCCCGGCGACCTCGGCCTTGAGGCCGCGGCGCGGCACGTCGTCGGCCAGCTGCTGGCGCTCGGCGTGCGACAGCTTCGCGGTCAGCTCGATCGCCGCGCGCCGGGCGGTGTCGTCGTACAACAGGCCGCGCGCGAACGGCCCGAGCGCGCCGATCATCTCGAGCGAGCCGCAGTCGCAGCCGCGGATCTCGATGAACTTCTTGAGCCGGGCCTCGGGGAACAGCGTCGACAGGTGCAGCGCCCAGTCGGCGCGCATCGCGTGCTCGCCGTCGTGGCCGTGCTCCATGAACTGGCGGAACGTGAGCCCGGCCGGCACGCGGTGATAGCCGCCACGGTACAGGAAGTACATCGGCACGTCGAGCGCCCACTCGGTGTACGGGCGGAAGATGTCGTCGCGCTCGAACACGAACGGCAGGATGCCGGCGCGCTGGTTATCGGTGTCGCGCCAGATCCACGCGCGATACGACTGGAACTCGCTGATCTGATCCTCGACGATCGGCGACGCGGCCCACAGCGCGGTCAGCACCGAGGTGACCGCGTTGATACAGCGGACCTTGCTCGCGGCGTCGGCCTCGTCGGCGAAGTCCAGGTTCGCCTGCACCGTGGCGGTGCGCATCATCATGTCGAGCCCGCGGCTGCCGACCGTCGGCATGTACGCGCGCATCACGCCGTAGCGCTGCTTGGGCATCGCCGGGATCACGTCGCGCGTGTGGAACGGCCGCAGCGCGATCGACAGCCAGGCCAGGCCGAGCTCGCGCGACGCCTCGCCGAGATCGGTGACGTACGCGGCCAGGGCCGCGGCAAAATCGCGGTCATCCGAGAACGGCGGCGCGGCCAGCTCGAACTGACCGCCCGGCTCGATCGTCAGCTGCGCGTCGCCGCGCGACAGCGCGATCATGTGGCCGTCCTCGAGGACGGGCTGGCCGCCGCGGTCGGCGAACCACTGGAACAAGGCGCCGATCCCGCCCGGGCCCTCGTAGGGCGGTGCCTCCGCGGTCTCGCCCACCGGCAGCTTTACGCCGATGAGCTCGAGCTCGGTGCCGACGCGCCACTGCGCGGCCGGCTTGCCGGCGCTCTCGAAGTACGAGAGCAGGTCGTCCATCGTGCGGACAGGGACGGCGTCATGTTCGTCGACGAGATGCACGCGTTTGGGCGACTCTAGGGGGTGATCTGGGGAACGTCAATGCGATCCCCGCGCGCACCCGCATGGTAGCGTGTGCCGGCATGGAGTCACCGGTCGATCCTCCCGAGCAAGCAGCCAAGCGTGATCGCTTGCTCGCGCTGCTGCGCACCAATGCGTTCCAGGAACGCGAGGTCGTGCTGTCCTCAGGCAAGACTTCGAACTTCTACATCGATTGCAAGCAGGTCAGCCTGGACGCCGAGGGTGCCACGCTGATCGGCGAGCTGTTCCATGCCGAGATCGAGCGCACCGCGCCCGAGGCGGTCGCCGTCGGCGGCCTGACGCTCGGCGCCGATCCGCTCGCGACCGCGACCTCGGTGGTCAGCTTCCAGCAGGGCCGGCCGCGCGCCGCGTTCATCGTCCGCAAGGAGCCCAAGGGCCACGGCACCGGCCAGTGGCTCGAGACCACCCGGCTGCCGGCCGGGGCCAAGGTCGTCATCGTCGAGGACGTGGTGACCACCGGCGCGGCGACGCTCAAGGCGATCGAGCGCGCGCGGCTCGCCGGCTTCGAGGTCGTGCACGCGCTCGGCCTGGTCGATCGCCTCGAAGGCGGCCGCGACGCGGTCACCCAGCACGCGCCGCTGACCACGCTGTTCACGCGCCGCGACTTTCTCTCTGACGACCGGGTGAAGAGCTCATGAGGACCACGGCTGCGATCCTGTTGGCAAGCCTGCTCGCCTGCGCCCCTGGGTGCGCGTCGACCTACCCATCTGTCCGGCTGACCGAGGACTGGCCGTCCCAGGTCGGCGACTACGACGACGTCGTCGCGAGCTGGACGCGCCGCGCCAAGCTGCGCAGCGACTACCAGGAGGTGTGCGAGCTGGTCGCCACCCTCAAGTCGCCCGAGTGGCGGGCCTCGTCGGCGGTCAACGACGCCACCCACCGCGGCCTCACCGGCGAGGCCCGCGACCAGCGCCTCGCTCAGGCGCGCGCCGACGCGGCCGGCCCGTTCGAGGTCGAGATCATGCTGACGACGTGGGACCGCCGCGAGAACGACATCGACCGCGGCAAGAAGAGCGTGTGGCGCATCGTCCTGCTCGACGAGAAGGGCCGCGAGATCGAGCCGCTCGAGATCGTCAAGGATCGCCGCCCCAGCTTCGTCGTCCGCGCCGAGTTCCCGGCGCTCGGCGAGTTCGCCACGCCCTACGTCGCCCGGTTCCCGCGCTCCTCGGCCATGTTCGGCCCGTCGACCAAGCAGGTCCGGCTGCGGATGAGCAGCACCCGCGGCGGCGTCGAAGTCGACTGGAAGTCGCAGTAGCGGCGGCGGCGGTGCTCGGAGATCCGTCGAGCTCAGCGCTTCTTCTTGCCGGGCTTGCGCGGGTTACCAGGGGTGCCTTTGAGCGTCTGCTGGGTCTTGCTGTGCGGCCGCGGCTGGATCGCCGGCTTCGCGTGCTCGGCCGGCCGCGCGGGCTCGGCGGCTTTTGATTCGGCGGATGTCGCGGAGGTGAGCTGGGGCCCCGCGGGCTGGGCGGGGCCGGGGTCAGGGACCGGCGCGGGTGCGGCGGGGGTGGCAGGGTCGGGCTCCGCAGGTGCGGCGGCGAGGGCCGGGCTCGGCAGGGGCCGGGCGAGCGGGGCGGGTGAGGCGAGCGGGGCGGGCGAGCCGGACGGCTCGGTGTCGGCGGAGGCCAGGGGGCGGCCGCGCAGGCGCTCCCAGAAGCTGAGCTTGCGGTAGCCCTCGTCGAGGTCGGCGAAGTCGTCGGGCTGGGCGGGTTCGTGGCCGGCGCGGAAGAACTCCTCCTCGGCCTCGCTGAAGGGCGTGGCGACGTGCGTGGGCACGGTGACCTGGGCGCTGGTGACCTCGGGGACGGGGTCCCGGACCGCGCCGAGGTCGGCGGCGAGGTCGGCGACCAGGATCGACGGCTCGGCCTGGCGCGGCTCGCTGGTCGGACGCGCGCGGCGCATGGTGATCTCGCCGGTGGCGTCGCCTGGGCGGTCGTCGGGGACGGGGTCGCTGGGCGGGCGGCGGCGGCGCTTGACCGGCGCGGTGTCGGCCGTGGTGATGTGCTGGATGACGACGCCGTCGGACGGGTCGTCGGTGACCTCGGCCGGCGCCGAGCCGGAGCCGGGGATGGGCACCGGGGTCGGCGCGCGGCGGGTCTCGCGGACCGGCGTGGCGGTGAGCACGGCGGTGGTCGCGCTGGTGGTGTCGACGACGACGCGATCGCGCACGACGGTGATCTCGACGTCGTTCTCGGCGATGGTGACCGCCTCGGTCTCGGTCTCGGTCGCCCGCGGCTCGGCGGCCAGAGGCCGGGGCTCGGGCTCGGCGGGCGGGGGCTCGGGCTCGGCGGGCGGGGGCTCGGGCTTGATGGTCCCGGCGCGCGGGAGGCGCTCGCGCTTGGTGTCGACCAGGCGCAGGTCGTCGACGACGGCCGACGGCTCCTGCGAGAGGCTGACGGTGCCCGCGACGATCCGGAGCGCCTCGACGTCCGCGCTGGGCCGGGCCGCGGCCGCACCGTCGGCCTTCGCCGGTTGATCGGCCCGGCTCCGGGCCTCGGCCGCCGCGGCGGCTTCGGCGGCGGCGGCGGCCAGGGCGGCGGAGGCCAGGGCGCGGTCACGCTCGGCGGCGGCGGCGCGCTGGCGGTCGGCCGCGAGGTCGCGCTCGCGCGGCTCGTCGAACACGACGGTGGGACCCGGATCGGGGACGCGGCGGTCGATCGCGCCATCGCCGGTGATCTCGCCCGAGGCCTGCGCCGCGGGCACGACGCCGGACAGCGAGCCGACCTCGGCGCCGACCTCGCGCGGGATCAGCGCGGCCCAGTCGATCTGCACGTCGGGCGCCGGGCCGGCGGCCACGCCGACGACCGGCGTGTCGGTGCGCTTGGCCTTGGGCTTCTTGCGCCGCGACTTCTTCGCCGGCGACCGGGCGGTCGTGCCGGTCAGGTCCACCGGCGCCTCCGCGGGCAGATCCGCCGATCGCGCCGCGGGCTCGCGCGCGGCGACCCCGAGCTCGCGGCCGGCGCGGCCGACCAGCCAGTCCTCGAGCGGCAGCACGGGCCGCCAGCTCGTCTTCGGTGGCGGCTTGTCCGACAGCCGCAGCAGGCCGATCTCGACGGCGCGCTGCGCGACCCGCAGGGTCTCGAACACGCGGTACGCCGAGTCCTCGAGCACGTCGGCGAGCACGCGGTAGCCGTCGAACATCCGCAGCACGCCGTAGACCTCGGACGGGACCTGCTTGCCGAACGACTGCACGCGCGGCACGTCCTGCTGCAGGATCATCGATGGCGAGAGCCCGCCGCTCGAGTCGCGCACGCTCTCGAGGAACCGCTCGGCGTCGGCGAACAGCTCGTCGGGGGCGAGCGGGATCTGCTGCCGGCGGACGATGTCCTCGTGGTGATAGTCGTAGCGCGCGTCGGTCCACAGCAGCAGCTGGTGCAGCGCCGCCAGCCCGTGGATCATCCCGACCTGCGCTGACGTCACCTCACCGCGATAGAACCGGATCTCGCCTCGCCGCAGCCCGCGAACCAGGGTCAGCGTGGCGCTGCGACCGAGCGCGGCCAGCGCCCGGATCAGCGTGAACACGCCGGTGAGGTCGAGCAGGCTGCCGACCATGTGGGTCCGCTGCTCCGCCGACCGGCCGCGCACCAGCCGGCCGATCGTGACCACGTCGCGCAGGTACGCCGGCTGGGCCACGACCTCGTCGGCACCGGCCGCCTCTGCGTCCTGGCGCGTCACGCCGTGCCCGGCAAAGACCAGCGGCGCGGTGGCCTGGTGCTCGTCGAGCCAGCCCCGGGCGCGCCGCGTCAGCTCGAGCGTCGCACCGGCCGCCGGGCCGCCGACCACGACCACCCCGATGTCCTCGGCCGGGACCGCGAGCCCTGCGTCCGCGCCGGTGACCGCGACCGCGGCCACGCCCTCCCGCTCGAACCCGAGCTGGATCTGCCGGCCGGCCCGGGCCTCGGGCGCCAGCACGATGACTTTCGAGAGTCCCGGCATGCGGCGGAATCGAGTGTGCAGTATAAACCTGGGTCAAAGGAGTGGGTTAGCGCCACGTTTCCGTGATCGTTCTCGAAATCCTCCATGGCACCGCGGCGCAAGCTCTGCACCGCATCCCGACCAACGGCCTCGCCGGTGGGCCCGGCGGTGGCGGCGTGACGACGATCGGTCGCTCGCCCGACAGCACCGTCGTCATTACCGACTTCCACCTGTCCGGAGATCACGCGCAGATCTCGCGGGTCGGCGACCACTACGTGTTCCGCGATCTGCGCTCGACCAACGGCTCGGCTGTCGAGCGCGACGGCCGCCGCATCCCGGTCGACGCGACGTCGCGCTGGGAGCTCGCGCTCGCCGATGGCGATCTGCTGCTGCTCGGCAACCACCACGACCCGGTCAAGATCGGCGTGCGGATCGGCGACGACGACAGCGATCTGGGCGAGCTCGGCGAGCGCCTGATCGCGTCGCGGTCGATCATGAATTTGCCCGCGGTCGCCGATCAGCTCGAGCGCGACCCCGGCGAGGCCGTGCGCGTCTACAAGGCGCTGCAGCCGCTCGGCGCGCGGCTCGAGCCGACCGAGGCGATCGAGGCGGTGATCGCCGCGGCGTTCCAGCTGCTGCCGCGCGCGACCCACACCGCGATCCTGCTGCGCTCCGACTCCGACAAGGATCGGTTCTCGCTGGCGGTGTCGCGCGAGCGCGGCAAGGGCCAGGTCCGGGCGCCCGGCGCCGATCCGGTGCGCGCCAGCCGCGCCGTGCTGCGCCGGGTGCTCGCCGACCGCGCGGCGGTGCTGACCGCCAACGCGCAGGAGGCGCTGTCGAGCGAGTCGATCCTCGGCGGCCAGATCCTGTCGATCCTGGCGCTGCCGCTGTGGCGCGGCGACGACATCATCGGCCTGATCCAGGCCGACAACCGCGCGTCGGTCGGCATGTTCAGCGAGACCGACCTCGAGGTCGGCCTGCTGCTCGCGGCCCA
>DASWOO010000663.1:0-7668 GCA_036404335.1 Kofleriaceae bacterium | reverse complement strand
CAGCACGCCGCCGAGCGCGATGATCGTGACGCCCGACGCGCCGGTGAACACCGTGAACAGCGCGCAGGTGCCGATCGTGACGATCGCGAGGCCGCCGGGCATCCAGCCGAGCAGCGCATTCGCGAACCGGACCAGGCGATCGGCGGTGCCGGCCTCGGCCAAGAGGTACCCCGCGTAGATGAACAGCGGGATCGTCGACATCGTCTCGACCTGATCGCCCAGGCCGACGTGCTGGATCATCGCGATGTAGCCGTCGAACTCGCTGGTGAACGGCAGGTTGATCACGCCGCTGTATGCCCCGAGGATCGTCGCGCCGAGCATGATCGTGAACAGCGGCGCGCCGCTGACGAACGCCAGGGTCAGCAGCGCGACCGGCACGTTGACGAACACCGCGAGCACGAGGATGACGACGCCGAGGACGAGCCAGGCGACGGGCGAGCGCTTGGGTGCCGTCATCTCAGTGCCCCGATCTCGCCCGCTCGGGCGGGAGCACGCCGCGGGCCAGGTAGTCGATGTCGATGATGATGTGGATCAGCGAGTGCAGCGCGATCATCGCCGCGCCGATCGAGATCGTGGTGACGATGTCGGCGTCGTTGATGCTCAGGCCGAGCACGTTGAGGCTGTCGCTGCCGCCGGCGACGGCGCGCTGGTGCAGGCCGCTCTGGAACAGCAGCGCGACCACGCCGATCGTCAAGATCTTGAGCACGACGCCGAGGATCAACCGGCCGCGCGGCGACAGCCGGCGCGAGATCAGGTCCATCGCCAGGTGCCGCTGCTGCTGGGTCGCGAACACCGCGGCGAACATCGCGATCGCGAACGTGCCGCCGCGCACGATGTAGTGCCACCACCGGCCGAGGTGATCGCTCGTCAGCCGGTCGTGGAGCGCGGCGAGCGCGGCGACGGACACGACCAGCGCGAGCAGGCCGAACACCACCGCCTGCTCGAGCACGCCGAGCCCGTGGTCGAGCTTGCGCAGCCGGGCGGACAGCGGCCCGTCATCGGGATAGGTCACCGGCGCCGCGCCCAGCGCATCGAGCGCCAGGGCGGCCTCCGGCGGCGCGTCGGCGACGCTGGTCGCGCGGTCGTCGGATGATTCGCTGTGCATGCGGCCGCCTGCGTTACGGGTGCTTCGCGCGGTACTCGTCGCGGTACTTCAGCACGTCGGCGAGCTCTTCCTTCGAGTAGATCTTGCCCGCCAGCTCGGTCCATAGCTGGGTCGACTGCTTGGTGAACTCGTCGATCGTCTCCGGCGGCGTGGTCACCACGGTGACGCCCTTGCGGATCATCGTGCTCTTGGCGTCCTCGTTCGACTTGCGGATCGTCTTGCGCAGCCTCTTGGCGCTCGACTTGGTCAGATCCTCGAGCATCTTGGCATCGGCGGCCGACAGCTTCTGGTACGCCTTGACCGAGACCACCGTCGCGCCGATCGAGAAGCTCATCGGCATCGACGTCATGTACTTCACCTTCGAGTACCATTGCAGCGCGACCGCGGCGACCGGCGAGCCGTAGCACGCGTCGATCTTGCCCGAGGTCAGCGCGGCGTCGACCTCCGGCACGCCGAGCGGCACGCCGTTGATGCCGACCTTCTTGAACACCGCGCCGACGATCGCGTCGTCGCCCCACAGCCAGGTCTTCTGGGTCTTGAGGTCGCCGATCTTCTCGATCTTGTTCTTCGACAGGAAGTAGACCCAGCCGACCTCGCCGCGGTCGGTCAGCTTGAAGCCCTTCTTCTCGAACTTCTCCTGGAAGTGCGGCCACATCTTGTCCGCGACGTAGTCCATCTCCTCGGCGGTCTTGAACATCATCGGCAGCTCGAGCACGCGGATCGACTCGTCGATCATCGACAGGCCGACCGCGGTGACCGCGGCGCCGTCGAGCTGGCCGAGGTTGATCTTGCGGACGAAGTCGCGCTCGTCGCCCTGCTGGCCGCCGGCGAAGTACTTCATGCTGACCCGGTTGGCCGTCTTGGTCTGGATCTCGCCAGCGGCCTTGTCGAGCACCTCCATCCACGGGCTACCCGACGGCGCGAGGCTGGCGATGCGCAGCTCGACCGGCGCCTGCGCGCGGGCGGTGCGCGCCATCGCCAGCGCGGCGACCGCGCAGAGCGCTACTGACCGGAACAACGTGGTCTTCATTGGAACAGCTCCTTTTCGTGCGTGAGATAGCGGCGCGCCCGGCGGTGCGCGACCTCGTTGGCGAGGCGCTGCTCCGGCCAGATCGACGGCGGGGTCTCGAGGACCTTCTTGAGCTCGTCGTGGAACAGCTTGCGATCGTTGTTCTGCAGCCCGACGCGGTACGCCATCAGCGCGCGCGCCAGCAGCAGCCGGCCCTCGGGATGATCCTTGCTCGCGGTGAGCTTGAGCGCGAGCTCGAACTCCTCGCGCGCCTGCTTGGGCTTGCCGCCGAGCTGCGCGCCGGCCGCGCTGTACAGCATGCCGAGCGCGACGTGGGGGAGGGCGGCGTAGTCGGCGCGCGCGGGCGCGTGAGCCTTGTCGATCGAGATCACCCGCTCGAGGATCGCCTGCACGGTCGGCACGTAGGCGACCAGCTCGATCCGGTTCAGGTTGTGGTTGACGATCGAGCCGAGCGCCAGCGCCGCCCACATCATCTGATCGCGCTTGTCCGCGTCGGTGTTGCGGATCAGCGCGGCGACCTTGTCGTTGGACTCGAACAGGTCGTGCTGCCAGTCGCCGCCGAGCTGGAGCAGCGCGTAGTTCAGGCAGCGGGTGAAGATGTGCGTCGCGCGCGCGTTGTTGTACTCGATCTGATCGAGCTGCTTGGCGAACTTGGCGACCTCCCAGTCGTCCTCGATGAACGCCGTGCCGTACTGGCAGTAGCCCTCGGTCAGAATTTTCAGCAGGTTCTCGTCGTCGGGTTTGACGATCCAGAATCCCTCGACGGTCTTGAGCGCGCCGGGGATCGCGTCGTGTGCGAGCTGGTAGTCCGACTCCTGCTGGATCGCAGGCTGGGCGCGGGCGAGGACCTTGGCGGTGGTGCCGACGGTCAGCTGGCCGATATCGCAGCCACCGAGAGTCACGGCCGCCGCCGCGACCACGAACGCGACCAGAGCGGACCCGAAACGAACGTTACGCATAGGCAAGGCGCTTATCCCTTCTGACGATGACGCCGGGACTGCATTCACCGTGACGACGGTGGATCCAGAGGACCGTAAGTCAGTGAAAGACGAGAAGTCAATCACGCCGGCGACGGAGTAGAGTAGGCGGCGATGCAGCGCGCGCCGATGCTGTGCGTGATCGCGGGGTGCATGGCCACCGTCGTGCTCGCGGTGGCGTGCGACGCTGGCAACGGAATCTTGCATCGCCGCCGCGACCCGGGCGCGCTGCTGGTCGCGCAGCCGTCCGACGTCACCAGCCTCGATGTCGCGCGGGTGTTCGACAGCGAGTCGATCGAGGTCGGGGAAAATCTGTTCGAGGGCCTGGCCAGGTTCCAGCCGGGCACCTCCCTGGTCGAGCCGGCGCTCGCCACCGCGTGGCACGTCTCGGACGATGGCCTGCGCTGGCGCTTCGACCTGCGGCCCGGCGTCGTGTTTCACGATGGCACCGCGCTCGACGCCGCGGCCGTGGTGTTCTCGTTCGAGCGCGTCATCGACGCCAGGCACCCGAACTACCTGGGCGAGAGCGCGCGTTACTGGCGGCTGCTGCTCAAGGAGGTCACGCAGGTCACCGCCGTCGATCCCGGCCACGTCGAGATCCGGGTCGCGCACCCCTACGCCCCGCTGCTCGGCGAGCTCGCGATGTTCCCGATCGTCTCGCCTGCCGCGGTGCGTCGACTCGGCGACGGCTTCCAGCAGCACCCGGTCGGCACCGGGCCGTTCATGTTCGAGGCCTGGCACCGCGGCGAGCAGGTCGTGGTCGTCCGGTTCCCGCATTACTGGGGCGAGGCGCCCAAGCTCGAGCGCATCGTGTTCCGCGTGGTGCCCGACGCGCGCCAGCGGCTGGTCGATCTGCAATCGGGCTCGGTCGATCTTGCCGCGGCGATCCTGCCCGACGAAGAATCGTTCGTCGATCTTCACCCGGATCTAACGTTGATCCACGCGCCGAGCTACGACGTCAGCTACCTCGCGTTCAACACGATGCACCCGCCGTTCGACGATCTCCGGGTCCGCCGGGCGCTCAACTACGCGATCAACAAGAACCCGATCGTCCAGCTCGCGTACCAGGGCCGCGCGGTCGAGGCCGACGGCCCGTTGCCCGCGAGCCAGTGGGGCTACCACGCGGCGAAGGCCCGCTACCCCTACGACCCGGCGCGCGCGCGGCAGCTGCTCGCCGAGGCCGTCGCCGCCGGCGTGCTCGATCCGGCGCGGGTCTACAAGCTGTACGCGCCGACCACCGCCCGCGCGTACCTGTCGCAGCCCGAGCGGGTCGCGCGCTACCTGCAGGCCGAGCTGGCGCAGGTCGGCGTCCGCACCGAGCTGGTGCTCGAGCCGCGCGAGCAGAACTTCGCCTCGGTCGGCGCCGGCGAGCACGACCTGGCGCTCGCCGGCTGGATCAGCGACACCGGCGATCCGGACAACATCATGTACGTGCTGCTGCACAGCGACAACGCCGTGACCGGCACCGCGCAGAACATCGCGTTCTACAAGAACGCCGTGGTCGACCGGCTGCTGCGCGAGGCCCAGGTCGCGGCCGACGAGCCGACCCGGATCGCGCGCTACGCCGCGGCCCAGGAGCGGGTCGCCGAGGACGCGCCGTGGGTGCCGCTCGCGCACTCCGAGCTGGTGATCGCGGCGCGCGCCGAGCTCCAGGGCGTGATCCTCTCGCCGCTGGGCTACTTGATCTACCCGTGGATGTACCGGAAGGCGCCGCGGTGACCCGGCCGCCGCGCCAGCTCCGCCTGCGCCTGCGCACCAAGCTGGTGGTCGCGATGGCGTTCGCCGCGCTCGTCCCGGTGCTGATCGTCGCGCTGCTCGCGACCGGGGTGATTCTGTCGAGCCTCGAGGCCAGCCTGCGCGAGGACGCCGATCGCCAGCTCGGCGTCGGCCTGAACTTGATCCTGCGCGCGGTCGAGCGGCTGGGCGACGCGACGATCCAGCTCGCCGAGAGCAACGACCTGCCGGCCGAGCTGACCCCCGAGCTGCTCGAGCCGTGGATCGCCCGCGAGCTGCCCCACCTGCCGGTGTCGCGGCTGCAGCTGCTCGCGCCCGACGGCCGGGTCGTGTTCGACTGGTACGTCGGAGCCCGGTTCGCCGATCTCGGCGTCGTGCCCGACGATCCCGCGGTCGCCACCGGCAAGAACTGGGGCCGCGGCGTCGCGCTGGTCGCGGTCGGCGATCGCGCCGTGGTCCGCGCGGTGTCGCCGATCGTCGACCCGGCGCTCGCGCTGCGCGGCATCCTGATCCTGTCGATGCCGCTCGACGCCGACTTCGCCGACGGCATCAAGGGCGCGCTGTCGGCCGATGTCCTGCTCGGCGGCGCGTCGGGCCAGCTGCAGACCACGTTTCGCACCAACGTCGGCGGCCGGACCGGCACCCTGCAGCTCGGGGTCGCCGAGCGGCTGGCGGCGCGGTTCGGCGCGCACGTGGTCAAGAACCTCGAGGTCGCGGACCGCCAGTACAAGATCGCCGCGACCGCGCTGCTCGATCGCCAGAACCGGGCGGTCGGCATGGTCGGGGTCGCGGTCGATCGCGACCCGCTCGCGGCGACCAAGCGGCTCGCGGTCCGCTCGCTGGTCGCCGGCGGCCTGGCGGCGCTGGCGTTCGCGCTGGTGCTCGCGCTGTTCTGGTCGCGGCGGCTGGGCGCGCCGATCGCCGAGCTGCACGACGGGGCGATCGCGGTGTCGCGCGGCGACCTCGATCACCGCATCGAGATCCCGGGCGGCGACGAGCTGACCGACCTGGCGACCGCGTTCAACCAGATGACCGCGACCCTGCAGGACAACCAGGCCCGGCTCGCCGCCCGGATGCGCGAGATCGTCGCGCTGCACGACGCCGGCCGCGCGGTCAGCTCGGTGATCGACATCGCCTCGGTGTCGCGCAAGATCGTCGACGCGGTCGCCCGCACGTTCGACGTCCAGGTCGCGGCGCTGTGGCTGCTCGACGACGGCGCCGAGCTGCGCCCGACGGCGGTCCGCGCCCGCGGCGCCAGCTCGTTCGCCACCGACGAGGAGCTGACCGCGGCCGAGGCGCTGCGGCCGTTCGCCGATCAGGTCCGGGCCACCCGCCGGCCGGTCCGCGAGCACGCCGCCAGCCTGGCCGGCGCCGAGCCCGGCGTGCCGGTCGTCGCGCTGCCGCTCGACCGCAAGGCGCGCATGGTCGGCGTCCTGACCGTGGCGCGCGGCGCCAGCGCGCGGGTGTTCTCCGAGGCCGATCTCAACCTGCTCACCACGTTCGCCGACCAGGCCGGCGCCGCGGTCGAGAACGCGCTGCTGTACTCCGAGGTCCGCGCCGCCAGCGAGGAGCTCGAGAAGAAGGTTCAGCTGCGCACGACCGAGCTGACCGAGATCAACCGCGAGCTGGCCAAGGCGCTCGACGATCTGCGCGAGACCCAGGCCCAGCTGATCCTGTCCGAGCGCATGGCCGGCCTGGGCCTCCTGGTCGCCGGCGTCGCGCACGAGATCAACTCGCCGACCGCGGCGATCCGCGGCTCGATCGACGGCCTGACCCAGACCCTAGTCCGGCTCGCCCGCCACGGCGCCGAACTGGCGGCGCGGACCTCGCCCGAGCGCGGCCAGCAGATCTCGGCGGTGATCGAGGCGCTGGCGCCCATCCTGGTCGAGCGGCCGATGGTCACCGGCGTGACCGTCCGCAAGGCGGCGCGCGAGGTCGGGGCCGCGCTCGAGGCGATGCCCGGGCAGCTGGTCGCCCAGCTGCCGCTGGTGGCGATGGAGCTGGCCGACGTCGGCGCGACCCCCGCGGAGGCGGTCCGGCTGATCGAGGCGCTGGGCGACGGCGACGCCCGGGCGGTGGCGCCCACGGTAGTCGCGGCGCTGACCGACCAGGTCTACCTGCAGCGGACGGCCTCGACGGTGCGCCACGCGGTCGGCTCGATCCAGCGGATCGTCGGCGCGCTCAAGAGATATTCGCACCTGGATCACCAGGCGGTGCGGACGGAAGCCGAGGTCCACGAGGGACTCGAGACCACGCTGGCGCTGCTTCATCACGCACTGCGTGATATCGTGATCGAGCGCCGCTACGCGACGCTCCCTCAGATCCCGGTGTTCGTCGACGAGCTCAACCAGGTATGGACGAATCTGATCCAGAACGCACAGCAGGCGCTGGCGTCGACGGCGAGGGCGCGGATCGAGGTCTCGACCGCGGTCGAGGGCGACTGGGCGGTGATTCGCGTGGCCGATAATGGCCCGGGCGTGCCGGCGGACGCGCAGCCGCGGATCTTCGAGCCGTTCTTCACCACCAAGCCCAAGGGCGAGGGCACGGGCCTGGGGCTCGGCATCGCGCGGCAGATCGTGGACAAGCATGGCGGCGCGATGCGGTGTGAGTCCGAGCCGGGCTGGAAGATGTTCGAGGTTCGCCTGCCGATCCGCGCGAGCGCCAGCGTGAGCGTGTGATGGGGCGACGCGAGGTCATCGTCTGCATCGATGATGAAGAGGGCGTGCTGCGCGTGCTGCGCGCCCAGCTCGGCGCGCGGTTCGGCCACGAGTGCCAGATCGCGACCGCGCGCTCGGGCGACGAAGCCGTCGCGCTGTTCGACG
>DASWOO010000662.1:0-10519 GCA_036404335.1 Kofleriaceae bacterium | reverse complement strand
GGTCGCGGCGCGGAACACGCTCGCCAGGTCCGCGGTGAGCTGGGACAGGTCGGTCGGCACGAACTGCGCCTGGGTCCGGCCGGCCTCGATGCGCGAGAAGTCGAGCATCGTGTTGACCAGCTTGAGCAGGCGCAGGCCGTTCCTGTGGATCGTCGACAGCTCGGTCTGCAGCGGGCGCGACAGGTCGGGGTCGTCGAGCAGGCCGCCGAGCGGGCCGAGCATCAGGGTCAGCGGCGTGCGGAGCTCGTGGCTCACGTTGGAGAAGAACACGGTCTTGGCGCGGTCGAGCTCGGCGAGGCTCTCGGCGCGCCGGCGCTCGGCCTCGTACGCCGAGACGCTGGCCAGGCTCGCCGCGAGCTGGCCGACCAGCAGCCGCACGAACTCGCGGTACGCGGCGTCGAACGCGCGGTGCGGGCTGATCCCGGCGATCACCGCGCCGGCCGGGCGGCCCTGGCCCTGCGGCGCGAGCGGCACGACCAGCGCGCGGACCGGGGACGACGCCCACGGCCCGGACGGCCAGCGGCCGTCGAGCATGATCTCGATCGGCTCGCCGTGCTCGGCGAGCTCGTCGAGCCGCCAGCGCGATGGCTGATCGAGCGAGACCACCGCCTCGGCGACCCCGCCCGGGAAGCCGGTGCTCGACGCCAGCCGCGCCTCGCTGCCCTCGAACAGGTAGGTCAGCGTGAACGGCAGGTCGCGCGCGTCGCCCGCCAGGCTGCGCCCGAGGCCGGCGAGCACGTCGGCGTGGCTCTGGGCGCCCGCGGTCTGCGCCGCGAGCTTGCCGAACATCGCGACCCGGCGCTCGCTGATCAGCCGCGCCGTCGCCTCGGTCACCACGCACAGCACGCCGCGGACCTGGCCGGCCTCGTCGTGCAGCGGGCTGTACGAGAACGTGTGGTAGGTCTCCTCGGAGTAGCCGCTGCGCTCGAGGAACAGCAGCAGGCCCTCGTCCCAGGTCGCGCGGCCGGTCGCGATCACGCTCGCGATCCGCGGCCCGATGTCCGGCCAGATCTCGCGCCAGACCTCGCGCACCGGCTGGCCGAGCGCCCACGGGTGCTTGGAGCCGAGCGTGTCCGCCCGGTAGGCGTCGTTGTAGAACACCGTCAGGTCATCGCCCCAGCCCATCCACATCGCGAACCGCGACGTCAGCAGCATCCTGACGATCGCGCGCAGCGGCGCCGGCCAGCCCTCCACCGGCCCCAGCGGCGTCGCCGCCCAGGGCTTGGCCCGCATCAGCGCCGCCATCTCGCCGCCCGCCTCGGGAAATGTCCGGTCGACTGCGCTCGAATCCATGGCGATCTTGCCGTGGGACGTTACGCACAATCCCGAAATTGCACCAGATCACCCGGGGGCCGAAACACAATCCGTCACCGTCCGGTCACAGTCGATGCGCAGCTGCGTCACCGAGCGTGTCTACGTTCGCCGCATGGACAAGACGATCGCGGTCTCCGCCCTCGCGGCGTTCTGCCTCGCGGCATGCGGCAACAAGGCGCCTGACAAGGCGTCTGACAAGGCGTCTGACAAGGCGTCTGACACGGACAGGCCCGCCGAGCCGGCGTCCGGCGGCGCCGTCACGCTCAACGCCAGCGGCTCGACCTTCCAGAAGCCGTACCAGGAAGCCGCGATCGAGGACTTCACCAAGGCGCACGCCGGGCTGAAGATCAACTACGGCGGCGGCGGCTCGGGCAAGGGCCGCCAGGATCTCGCCGACCAGGTCGTCGACTTCGCCGGCGCCGACTCGCCGTACAAGGACGAGGACAAGGCCAAGCGCAAGGGCGGCGACGTCCTGTACTTCCCCGTGCTGCTCGGCGCGATCACGCTGTCGTATAACCTCGACGGCGTCGACCAGCTGCAGCTCTCGCCCGACGCGATCGCCCGGATCTTCCAGCGCGACATCAAGAAGTGGAACGACCCGGCGATCGCCGCCGATAACCCGGGCGCCAAGCTTCCCGACGCCGAGATCGTCGTCGCGCACCGGTCCGACGGCTCGGGCACGACCGACAACTTCACCAAGTACCTGGCGCTGACCGCCAAGGACAGCTGGAAGCTCAAGAGCGGCTCGACGGTCGAGTGGCCGACCGACACCCAGGCCGGCAACGGCAACCCGGGCGTCGCCCAGATCGTCAAGTCGACCAAGGGCGCGATCGGCTACGTCGACCTGTCGGACGCCAAGGCCTCGCAGCTCAAGTACGCGCGGGTCAAGAACCAGGCCGGCAAGTACGTCGAGCCCAGCGCCGACTCGGCCTCGGCCGCCGGCGCCGGCATCGACGTCAAGGACGACCTGCTGTTCAGCGCGCTCGATCCCAAGGGCGACGCCGCGTACCCGATCACCTACCAGAGCTGGGTCATCGTCTACGCCAAGCAGGCCGACCACGCCAGGGGCACCGCGCTCAAGGCCTACCTGCGCTACCTGATCAGCGACGGCCAGGGCCAGCTGAAGTCGCTCGACTTCGCCGCGCTGCCCAAGACCCTCGCCGACAAGGCCGTCGCGCAGCTCGACAAGCTCCAGGTGCCCTGAGGTCGATGGCCATGCAGCTCGCCGACCTTCGCGGACCCAAGCACTACGGCGACCGCGCGTTCAGCGGCCTGGCGCTGGCGGCGGCGGCGCTGGTCGTGCTCGTGCTCGGCATGATCGCGGTGACGATGACCCGGCGCGCCTGGCCGGCGTTCGGCGCCGCGTTCTTCTCGTCGACCCGGTGGTCGGCGGCCGACGGCATCTTCGGCGCGCTGCCGTTCATCTGGGGCACGCTGTACACCGCGGTGATCGCGATCGCGATCGCGGTGCCGATCAGCCTCGGCCTGGCGCTGTTCATGACCCAGGTCGCGCCGCCGTGGCTCAAGAAGCCGATGGTCTACCTCACCGATCTGCTCGCGGTCGTGCCGTCGGTGGTGTACGGGCTGTGGGGCGTGCTGGTGCTGTCGCAGCACTTCGGGCTCGGCCGGTCGTTCCTGACCGCGGGCATCATCCTCGCGGTGATGATCGTCCCGATCATCACGTCGCTGTCGCGCGAGGTGATCGAGACCACGCCGCCGTCGGACAAGGAGGCCGCGTACGCGCTCGGCTGCACCCGGTGGGAGATGATCACCGCGTCGGTCCTGCCCCACAGCAAGGGCGGCCTGGTCGGCGCGGTCATGCTGGGCCTGGGCCGGGCGATGGGCGAGACGATCGCCGCCGCGCTGGTGATCGGCTCGGCGATCGGCCAGATCACGCTCAACCCGCTCAAGCCGGGTAACTCGATGCCCGCGGTGATCGCCAACGAGTGGGGCGAGGCCGACGAGGCGCACAAGGCGGCGCTGATCGCGCTGGCGGTCACGCTGTTCGTGATCACGATCGCGGTCAACCTGATCGCGACGGCGGTGGTGCAACGCTCGATGAAGCGGAGCCGTGGCCTATGATGGAGCACGACCTGCGCGCCCGGCCGTCGTGGCGGGCGACCAAGAACCGGCTGATGATCGCGCTGATGGCCGGCGCCGTGGTCGCGGTCGCGGTGCCGCTGATCGCGGTGCTGTGGTCGGTGATCTCGCGCGGCATCGGCGTGGCGTTCGAGCACTTCCCCGACTTCTTCACCCACACCGTGCCGGTCGTGTCCCGCCGGCCCGGCCCCGGCATGGGCCCGGCGATCCTCGGGACCTTGCTCAGCACCGGCGGGGCGACCCTGATCGCGGTGCCGCTCGGCATCCTCGGCGCGGTCTACCTGCACGAGTACGGCATGGGCCGGCCGTTCGCCAAGCTGGTCCGGTTCATGTCGACGGTGATGACCGGCGTGCCGTCGGTGGTCATGGGCCTGTTCGTGTACCTGACCTGGACCCTGACGTTCGGCTACTCGGCGTTCGGCGGCGCGCTCGCCCTCGCCTGCCTGATGCTGCCGGTCGTGATCGGCTCGGCCGAGCAGATGCTCAAGCTCGTGCCGGCGCAGCTGCGCGAGGCGGCCTACGCGCTCGGCACGACCAAGAGCCGGACGATCGTCAGCGTCGTGCTGCCGGCCGCCCTGCCCGGCATCGTGTCGGGCTCGCTGCTCGCCGTGGCGCGCGCGGCGGGCGAGACCGCGCCGCTGTTGTTCGCGGTCGGCGCCGCGACGGCGTTCAACCCGCACCTGTTCCAGGACGCCAACACGGCGCTGTCGGTGCAGATCTTCGGCAACGCGAACTCGTCGTTCGCCGCCGCGCAGGATCGCGCGTGGGCGGCGGCGTTCACCCTGGTGGCCCTGACGTTCGTCGTAACGCTGCTCGCGCGGGTGCTGACCGCGCGGGTCGCGCTCAAGAGGTAACCGTGCCCGAGGAGGATCCCATGGTCGCAACCGTCGAACCCACCGCGCCGCCGGGCAAGGCCCCGCCGATCATCGTCGAGCGCCCCAAGTCGCCCTACCGCGACGCGCTCGATGCGCAGGCGCCGGTCGTGTTCGCGTGCCAGGACGTCGAGGTCTACTACGGCTCGTTCCGCGCGGTCCGCGGCGTCAACCTCGACATCCACGCCCACCAGATCACCGCGTTCATCGGCCCGTCGGGCTGCGGCAAGACCACGATGCTGCGCTCGCTCAACCGGATGCACGACGTCATCCCGGGCGCACGGGTCGGCGGCGTGGTCCGCTACCACGGCGTCGATCTGTACGCGCCCGAGGTCTCGGCCACCGAGGTCCGCCGCCGGATCGGCATGGTGTTCCAGAAGCCCAACCCGTTCCCCAAGAGCATCTACGACAACATCGCGTTCGGCCCGCGGGTCAACGGGATCCGCAACAAGGCCGAGCTCGACGTGATCGTCGAGAAGTCGCTGCGCTCGGCCGCGCTGTGGGACGAGGTCAAGGACCGGCTCAAGGCCTCGGCGCTCGGCATGTCGGGCGGCCAGCAGCAGCGGCTGTGCATCGCTCGCACGATCGCGGTCGAGCCCGAGGTCGTGCTGATGGACGAGCCGTGCAGCGCGCTCGACCCGATCGCGACCGCGCGGATCGAGGAGCTGATGCGCCAGCTCAAGAGCCGGTTCACGATCGTGATCGTCACCCACAACATGCAACAGGCTGCGCGGTGCAGCGACCGCACGGCGTTCTTCACGACCGAGCTCGACGCCAAGAACGACCGCCGGACCGGGACGCTGGTCGAGTACGACGTGACCTCGAAGATCTTCTCGAACCCAGCGGACGAGCGGACCGAGAACTACATCACCGGCCGCTTCGGCTGAGCCGGCGCGCGGCGGGTGTAAGCGCGGATCGCAGCCGGCGTTCTTGGGTCCACAGCGAGTCGTCACGCGCGGACCGCCCGGATGTTCGGGAGGGTCGGCGCGGGCGCCGCGTCCCTGCCGGAGGTTTGCCCGTGGTCACGTCCAAGTCGGCGCTGCGCGCCGGATCGCTCACGTCTGTCTGCTTCGCGCTGCTCGCCGCGTGCAGCAAGTATGGCCCGCACACGGCGTATTCGCCGTCGCCGACCTACGCCATCGCCGAGTCGACCAGCGGCGAGAGCTATCACGACTGGGGCAAGAACCCCTGGGTCGACGCCGCCCAGGATCACCTGTCGACGTTCGCCGCCGACGTCGACACGGCGTCGTACACGATCACCCGGCGCAAGCTCAACGAGGGCACGCTGCCGCCGGCCGCGGCGATCCGGGTCGAGGAGTTCGTCAACTACTTCCGCTACGCGTTCCCGGCGCCGCCCGCCGACTCGCCGTTCGCGGTGGTGATGGACGCCGCGCCGTCGCCGCTGGTGCCCGATCACCTGGTGCTGCGGGTCGGCGTCGGCACCCAGGCGCGGCCGCCGGCCGAGCACAAGCCGGCGCACCTGGTGTTCCTGGTCGACGTCTCGGGCTCGATGTTCTCGCCCGACAAGCTGCCGCTCGCCAAGCAGGCGCTCAAGATCCTGACGGCGAACCTGGGGCCACGCGACACGGTGTCGCTCGTGACCTACGCCGGCGACACCCGGGTCGTGCTGCCGGTGACCGGCGCCGATCGCAAGCCGCAGATCCTCGCCGCGATCGACGAGCTCGGCGCGGGCGGCTCGACCGCGATGGCGTCGGGCCTCGACCTGGCCTACGACCAGGCGATGAAGGGCGTCGAGCCCGGCGCGACCGCGCGGGTGATCGTCTGCACCGACGGCGACACCAACGTCGGCCCGACCGGGTTCGACGATATCCTGCACATCATCGCGGCGCGGGCCAAGGCCGGGGTGACCCTGTCGACCGTCGGCTTCGGCATGGGCAACTACAAGGACCACCTGATGGAGCAGCTCGCCGACAAGGGCAACGGCAACAACTTCTATATCGACTCGCTCGCCGCGGCCAAGCGCGTGTTTCAGGACGAGCTCGGCGCCAACCTCGAGGTCCTGGCCAAGGACGTCAAGCTGCAGGTCGACTTCGACCCGGCGCTGGTCGCGCGCTATCGCCTGATCGGCTACGAGAACCGGACGATCGCCGACCGCGACTTCCGCAACGACAAGGTCGACGCCGGCGAGGTCGGCCCCGGCCACCAGGTGACGGCGATGTACGAGCTCGAGCTGACCGCGGCCGGCGTGGCCCACCCGGCGCCGCTCGGCGTGGTCCGGATCCGCCACAAGCTGCCCGAGGGCGACGCGCCGGCGACCGAGCGCGCGTTCGCGATGGCCGCGCCGCCCGCCGCGTCGTTCGACGCCGCCGCGCCGGACCTGCGGTTCGCGTTCGCGGTGTCGGCGTTCGCCGATCTGCTGCGCGGCCAGGACGACGCCCAGCGCTGGTCGCTCGACGCGATCGAGCAGGTCGCGCGCGCGACCGCGGGCGACGACGCCGACCGCCGCGAGCTGATCGCGCTGATCGACCAGGCGCGCCGGCTGCGCGGGACGCCGGTCGGCATCGCCCGATAGCGCCCGATGCCGTGCCGGCGTGCTACGAGCAGGGGATGAAAGGCATCCTCGCCGATTTGGTCGCGCTGCTCGGGCTCGAGCGCCTCGACCGCGATCTGTTCCGCGGCACGAGCCAGGACCTCGGCTGGGGCGCGATCTTCGGCGGCCAGGTCGTGGGCCAGGCGCTGTCGGCCGCGGCGCAGACCGTCGACCCGGGCCGCGCGGTCCACTCGCTGCACGGCTACTTCATGCGCGCCGGCAACGTCCGCGGCACGATCATCTACGAGATCGACCGGCTGCGCGACGGCAAGAGCTTCTCGACCCGCCGGGTCGTCGCGGTCCAGGAGGGCGAGGCGATCTTCAGCCTCGAGGCCTCGTTCCACGCCGAGGAGGACGGCGTCGATCACCACGACGCCATGCCGGATGTCCCGCCGCCCGACGCGCTGCGCTCCGAGCGCGAGCTCGCCGAGGCCCGCGCGGCCCAGCTGCCGCCGCACCTGCGGGCGCGCGCCACCGCCGAGCGGCCGATCGAGATCCGGCCGGTCGAGCTGCGCGATCCGCTGCGCCCGGTCGCCGCGGCGCCGCGCCGGCACGCGTGGTACCGGGCGATCGATCAGCTGCCCGACGATCCGGCGGTGCATCGCTACCTGCTGGCCTACGCGTCGGACTTCGCGTTCCTCGGCGCCGCGCTCGATCCGCACGCGATGAGCTGGCTGACGCCCGGGGTGCAGATGGCGTCGCTCGATCACGTGATGTGGTTCCACCGGCCGTTCCGGCTCGACGACTGGCTGCTGTACGCGGTCGATAGCCCGTCGGCCTCGGGCGCGCGCGGCCTGGTCCGCGGCCAGTTCTTCAACCGCGCCGGTCAGCTGGTGGCGAGCACGGCGCAGGAGGGCCTGATCCGCCGGCGCCGCGCGGGCAACGAGCCGTAGCCGACACCGGGCGCGCGGCGCGGCTTGGATGCGATCCAGCGGCGCGATTTTGTAGACCCGGCCCCAAGCGGCGGCGTTGCAGCGGTTTCAGACGGAGGAACCCATGCGCACGCTCGCCAGTCATGTCCTGCTCGTCGCGTTCGTGCTCGCCGCGTGCGATCGCGCCGACCGGTCCCGGTCCGAAGAAGCCCCGCGCCCCGCCGAGCCTGCAAAGCTCGTCCGGCGCGACCAGGCCCCGCCCGCGCCCGCGCCGACCGCCCAGACGACGCCGGTGCCCGAGCCGCGATCGCTGGTCGTCGCCGCGATCCCGGCGCCCACGGTCAAGCCGGGCCCCGGCAAGCACATGCTCGCGACCGGCCGGTTCGGCAACGGCGGCGGTGGCTACGCCGCGCGCGGCGACGCGATGAGCGCCGAGGCCTATCACGACTGGGGCAAGAACGCCTGGACCGACGCGGCCGTGGACCACCTGTCGACGTTCGCCGCCGACGTCGACACCGCGTCGTACACCATCGTCCGCCGCAAGCTGACCGAGGGCACGCTGCCGCCGCCCGCCGCGGTCCGCGTCGAGGAGCTCGTCAACTACTTCCATTATGATCTCCCCGCGCCGGCACCGGGTGGTGACGCGCCGTTCGGGGTCGCGATCGACGCCGCGCCGTCGCCGTTCGCGCCCGACCGCTACGTCGTGCGGGTCGCGCTGGCGACCGCGCCGATCCCCGATCACGATCGCAAGCCGGCCCACCTGGTGTTCCTGGTCGACGTCTCGGGCTCGATGCTCTCGCCCGACAAGCTGCCGCTCGCCAAGCAATCGCTGCGGATCCTGACCAGCAACCTCAAGGCCGGCGACACCGTCGCGCTCGTGACCTACGCCGGCGCCACCCGCGTCGTGCTGCCGCCGACCGGCATGGACCACAAGGACCAGATCCTCGCGGCGATCGAGGACCTGACCGCCGGCGGCTCGACCGCGATGGCATCGGGCATCGACCTGGCCTACGCCGAGGCGATGAAGGGCCTGGTCCCCGGCGCGATCTCGCGCGTCATCCTGTGCACCGACGGCGACGCCAACGTCGGCGCCCACAGCTACGAGGACCTCCTGAAGATCATCGCCGGCCGCGCCAAGGAGGGCGTGACCCTGTCGACCGTCGGCTTCGGCATGGGCAACTACAAGGACGAGACGATGGAGCGCCTCGCCGACAAGGGCAACGGCAACAACGTCTACATCGACTCGCTGATGGCCGCCAAGCGCGTGTTCCAGGAGCAGCTCGGCTCGACCCTCGACGTCGTCGCCAAGGACGTCAAGCTGCAGGTCGACTTCGACCCCGCCCAGGTCGCGCGCTACCGGCTGATCGGCTACGAGAACCGCGACGTCGCCGACGCCGACTTCCGCAACGACAAGGTCGACGCCGGCCAGGTCGGCGCCGGCCACCAGGTCACCGCGCTCTACGAGGTCGAGCTGACCGCCCAGGCCAAGCAGACCCCCGCCCCGCTCGGCGGGCTGCGCGTCCGCCACAAGGCGCCGCGCGGCACCCGGTCGACCGAGACCGCGTTCCCGATGGCCGGCCCGCCCGCGGCGTCGTTCGCCAACACCGCGGCCGACTTCCGCTTCGCGTTCGCCGTCGCCGCGTTCGCCGACATCCTGCGCGGCAACCCCGACACCGCCACCTGGTCGCTCGCCCAGCTCCGCGACCTCGCCCGCGCCGCCGCCGGCACCAACCCCGACCGGCTCGAGCTGGTCGGGCTGATCGACCGCGCGGTCGCGCTGCGGGCTAATCGCCGGTGAGCCGCGCCGCCAGCGCGCGCAGCAGATCGGTCCACCACATGCCGCGGCCAGCGAGGAACGGCCCGGTCGGTTGACCGTGGCGCACCGGGTGGTCGCCGCGTAGCGCGGCCCAGCCGCTATGGATCAAGCGCACCGAGGTCCCGGCGCCCGACGCGGTGAAGAAGATGTCGACGCGCGTGGTCTCGCCGGCTACGAAGTTGGTGGCGCGCCATTCGAACGCGAGGTGACCGGGCGGATCCCAGGCCAGGACCTCGCCGAGCTCGTGGCGGGCGAGCGCGTCCGCGGCCTGGCGCGGCGCGTACAGCTCGTAGAACCGGCCGCCGAGCCGCGGCTCGAGGTGGAGCGTGCTCGCGCCCGCGCCCGCGCGGAACCGGGGGCCGCGCCGCCACCACTGATCGATGTCGGTGGTGAACACCTCGAACGCGTCGGCCGGATCCACGCCGACGAACATCGTGACCGACGCGGCGTCGGCGGCGAGGGACGCGGTCACGACCGCCTCCGCTGGCGGGCCTTGGCCTCGGCGTGGGCCTTGAACGCCGCGAGCTGATCGGTCCAGAACTGCTCGACCTGATCGAGCCAGTCGCGCAGCGCCGAAAACTGCTCGGGACGCAGGCGATAGACCTTGGCGCGCGCGTCGGCGGCGTCGCCGGCGGGCTCGATCAGGCCGGTGGCGCGCAGCACCTTGAGGTGGCGGCTCATCGCCGGCCGCGACATGCCGAGCTGGTCGGCGAGCTCGCCGGCGCGCCGCGGCTGGGTCCGCAGCAGGTCGATCACGCCGCGCCGGGTCGGATCGGCGAGCGCGCTGAACGTGCCGTCGAGCGCGCCGGTCATCCCCGCTTGCGCTCCGCGATCCACCAGCGGTGGCCGCCCGGGTCGACCGCCTCGAAGCCGAGGTCGGCCCAGTAGGCCTCGCCGTAGTCGCTGACCGCCGGCTCCTGGGCGATCTTCGCGCCGGCCGCGCGCGCCCGCTCGCAGGCGGCGAGCGCGTCGTCGACGTACATCATCAGGCTCT
>DASWOO010000661.1:0-10140 GCA_036404335.1 Kofleriaceae bacterium | reverse complement strand
CGCGATGCGCTCGGCATCGAGGGCCTCACCACCGAGGTGGCGCGCCGGTTCCGCGACAAGGATCGGATGAAGGAGGTGCTGCGCGCGGCGAACGTGCCGGTCGCCCGGAGCGCGCTCGCGACGAGCACGGCCGAGCTCGAGGCGTTCGTGGGCGCGATCGGCTATCCGGTGATCGTCAAGCCGCGCGCGGGGCTCGGCACTCGCGCGACGTATCGCGTGACAAATGCCGAGGAGCTCGCCGCGATTCCCGCGCCGACGCCGGCGGAGCCGCTCCAGATCGAAGAGTTCGTGCGCGCGCGCGAGCATACGTGCGAGACCGTGACGGTGCGGGGCACGCCGGTCTGGCGCTCGGGCACGCGCTACTTCCCATCGCCGCTCGAGGTGCTCGAGACGCCGTGGATCCAGTACGCGGTGCTCCTGCCGCGCGAACAGGACGATCCGACCTGGCGCGACTTCGATGCGACGAACGGTGCGGCGCTGGCCGCCTTGTTCGGCGATACCGCCGGCACCGCGGCCGGGACGGCGCTGACCCACATGGAGTGGTTCCTGCGCGAGGACGGCACGCGGCTGGTCAACGAGGTCGGCGTCCGGCCGCCCGGCGTGCACATCATGCCGCTGATGAGCCTCGCCCATGCCACGGACATGTTCGCCGACTGGGCGCGGCTGGTGGCGCACGACGAGTTCACGCCCAGGCCGCGGCAGCGCGCGGCAGGCGCGGCGTTCTTTCGCGGCCAGGGGCCGGGGACGCGCGTCGCCGAGGTCACGGGCGTCGAGCGCGCGGTCGACCAGGCCGGCGACGCGCTGGTCGAGCTCCGCTCGCCCAAGGTCGGCATGCCGCGCGCCGAGGGCTACGAGGGCGAGGGCTCGGCGATCGTCGCATCGCCCACGACCGAGGGCGCCAAGCAGGCGCTGCTCGCGCTGATCGAAAATATTAAGGTCCGATATCATTGAACGGTAGCTCCCGCTCCGGGCCCTCCGCGACATGTCTCAGGTCGCAGCCCGACGAGCCGGATCGAGCGCCTGGCACACGTGGTGAATCGACACAGCGACACACCTCTTGAAGGTGAGTGCGAAGCGAGCTGTTCACACCTGGCGCCCGAAAATGCCCCAAGCTTGTCGAAAAGCTGACACAGATTTCGGGGTCTAAACGTCGAAAATCCGACAGCGTTCCGCCAGGCGCCACCACAACGGCCCACGTCCCGGACTCGGTGTGCGCCAGTTCTTGCTTCTGTCACCAAATTGACCTACTTCACTGCCGAGGCAGACGCATGACCCGTCCATTACAGGGTGCCCTCATCGGGTTCGGATTCATCGCAGAGCGTGGCCACGTTCCGGCCTACCTCGCCGCTCCCGACCAGCTCCAGATCGTGGCCGTCGCCGACATCTGCGCGGCGCGTCGCGAGAAGGCGCGCCAGATCCTCCCCAAGGCGCGGATTTACTCCGACACCAAGACGCTGCTGCAGGCCGAGGCCAAGCAGATCGACTTCGTCGATATCGCGACGCCGCCGTGCGATCACGCCGCGATCGCCCACGCCGCGTTCGAGCACGGCTTGCACGTGTTCTGCGAGAAGCCGATCGCGACCAGCGCGGCCGACGCGCGCGCGATGCTCGACCACGCGACCGCGGCCAAGAAGGTCTTCTTCCCGTCGCACAACTACAAGCACGCGCCGGTGATCAAGGCGATCCGCAAGGTGCTCGAGTCGGGCGAGCTCGGCCCGATCCACCTGGTCACCCTCGACACGTTCCGCACCACGCACGCCAAGGGCGTCGCCGAGTGGCAGCCGGACTGGCGCCGGTCGCGCGCGACGTCGGGCGGCGGCATCGCGATGGACCACGGTAGCCACACGTTCTACCTGGCGTTCGATTGGCTCGCGTCGCAGCCGACCGCGATCACCGCCAAGATGTCGAACCTGTCGACGTTCGACACCGAGGACAACTTCAGCTGCACCGTCACGTTCCCGACGGGCATCGCGGTCGCCCAGCTCACCTGGAACTCCGGCTTCCGCAAGGTCATCTATACGATCCATGGCGCCAACGGCGCGATCAAGGTCGAGGACGATGACATCGAGATCCACCGCAAGCGCGCGGGCGGCCAGCCCGACGTCGAGAAGCTGACGGCGGCGTCCCACTGGATGGACGCGTCGCACGCGGAGTGGTTCGTGGCGCTGCAGGCGCAGTTCGTCGCGCAGATCAGGTCTGGCCAGTGGGTCGGTCAGGAAGCGCGCGACGCCGCGATGTGCGTCCAGCTGATCGAGACCGCGTACGCCTCGGCCCGGGCCGATGGCAAGCAGCTGGCGATCGGCGGCGACCGCGCCTCCGTCGTCAAAGCTGGCTGAGCCCAGCGCGCGTGCGACCCGACATTTACTTCAGCTACCTGACCGGCGCGCTGTGGATGCTGGCGTTCGTGCTGTTCGGCGTGCGCCGGGCGATGTACGGCAAGTTCCACAGCGAGCGGGTCTCGAAGATCGGCGGCACCGTGATGGTCGGCCGCGGCATCATGGACGCGACGTACTGGGCGATCGGCCCCGTGGTCCGCGGCCTGGCCGCGCTGGGCATCACGCCCAACATGCTGACCTGGAGCGCGCTGGTGTTCGGGCTCGGCGCCGGCGCCGCGCTCGCGTTCGGCTGGTTCGGGCTGGCCTGCCTGCTGTCGACGATGTCGACGATGGGCGACATCCTCGACGGTCAGGTCGCGCGGCTGACCAACACCGGCTCCAACCGCGGCGAGCTGCTCGACGCCGCGGTCGACCGCTACACCGAGTTCGCGTTCCTCGCCGGCCTGGTCCTGTACTTCCACGACTCGTGGTGGCAGATGGGCGTGACGATGGGCGCGATGATCGCGTCGTACATGATCAGCTACGCCAGCGCCAAGGCCGAGGCGCTGCAGGTCGAGCCGCCGCGCGGCCTGATGCGCCGCCACGAGCGCGCGATGTACCTGATCATCGGCGTCGGCGTCACGCCGCTGGTCGGCCCGGTGCTCGTCGCCCACGATCTGCCATACGCCGGGCTCGAGCTCGCCGCGCTGGCGATCGTCGCCGTGGTCGGCAACCTCGCTGCCGTCCTTCGATTCGTACGCATCAGCCGGCTGTTAGGGTAAAAGGTCGGCTCCCATGCCGCAGCCCGCGAACCAGAACGCCAACCTCGTCACCGCGATCCCGGGTCCCAAGAGCTCCGCGCTGCGCAAGCGGGAGGACGATCACCTGGCTCCCGGCGCGCAGGGCTACGCGCTGATGGCGGGCATCGTCGTCGATCACGCCGAGGGCACGCAGGTCACCGACGTCGACGGCAACCAGTTCCTCGACTTCATCGGCGGCATCGCGGTCGGCGCGCTGGGCCACTCGCACCCGACCTGGGTCGAGGCGATCCAGAAGCAGGCGGCGCGCTCCGCGGTCGGCACGTTCTCGAGCGAGGCCCGCGTCGAGATGCTCGAGCGGTTCGCCCGGCACGCGCCGGCCAACGGCGTGCACGAGCTGCAGCTGTACTCCGGCGGCGCCGAGGCGGTCGAGAGCGCGCTGCGGCTCGCCAAGTCCCACACCGGCAAGTACGAGTTCGTCAGCTGCTGGGGCGGGTTCCACGGCAAGACCATGGGCGCGCTGTCGCTGATGGGCTCGACGTTCAAGGACAAGCTCGGGCCGATGGTGCCGGGCAGCCACCAGGTGCCGTACGCCGACTGCTATCGCTGCCCGGTCGGCTCGAGCTACCCGGGGTGCGGCATCGCCTGCGCCGAGGTCGCGCGCAAGTACGTCAAGGTCGCGACCGCGGGCGAGGTCGCCGGCGTGATCGTCGAGCCGATGCAGGGCACGGCCGGCAACATCGTGCCGCCCGTGGAGTTCCTGCCGGCGATGAAGTCGATCGCCGAGGAGGTCGGCGCGCTGTTCATCGCCGACGAGATGATCACGGGCCTGGGCCGCACCGGGCTGTGGTGGGGCGTCCACCACACCGGCGTCATCCCGGACATCGTCACGATCGGCAAGGCGGTCGGCGGCGGGTTCCCGCTGTCGGTCCTGGCGACGACGCACGCGATCGCCCAGGCCAAGCCGTGGGCGAACTCGTCGGGCAGCTCGTCGAGCTACGGCGGCAACGCGCTGGCGGCGGCGGCGGGCGCGGCGTCGCTCAAGATCATCGAGGACGAAGGCCTGGTCGAGAACTCGCGCAAGGTCGGCGCGCTGATGCTGCGCGAGCTCGAGACCTGGGTCGATCGCTATCCGTTCGTCGGCACCGCGCGCGGCTCGGGCATGTTCATGGCGCTCGAGCTGGTCAGCGACAAGGTCAAGAAGACGCCGCTGACCCGCAAGGTCACCGAGCGGATCTTCGGCGAGTGCGTCCGGCGCGGGCTGATGACGATGAGCTACTCCGCGAGCTTCCGGATCCAGCCGCCGCTGACCACGGACGAGGCGACGGCGCGCAACGGCCTCGCGATCCTCCGCGAGGTGTTCGATCTGGTCGAGCGCGAGGCGTGGTGGAAGCCATAGGCTTCCTCGAGGGGTTGGTCCGCGCGCTGGGGCGCGGCTGGTCGGCGCGGTTCAACATGATCGCGCCGTACGGCGTCTATGGCGTGACCTTGCTCAGCGACGTCGGCGGCTCGGTCGAGATCGTGCCGGCGCTGGTCCGCGGCCCGGCGGTGATCTGGAGCCCGTTCGTGTTCACCCGCGGCGAGCCGCACTACGAGCTGTGGTCGGGCGACCGCCTGCTGCTGCGCACGCCCACGCTCGACGACGCCGTCGCGCGGCTCGAGCGCTGGCGCGCCGCGCGCGGGCCGGGCAGCAAGGTCGCCGCGCGGTTCGCCCGGCTCGGCCGCGGTCGGCGCACGACCGAGGTCGACCTGCCGCCGGGGGACACGCTGACCGATCTGCGGACGCTGCCGGTCGCCGCGGTGGATGCCGAGGCCAAGGCCAGACCGAAGGCCAAGTCCAAGGCCAGGCCCCGAACGGCGAAGCCGCCGGAGAGCCTGGTCGACGTGCTGCGCGACGCCCGGCCGGGCGAGCTCGAGCGCGCGCGCAAGCTGGCCAAGCGGCTCGGCCACGACGACGCCGCGCGCCAGCTGTTCGCGCTCGCCAGCGCCGGCACCGGCGTCGCGCGCGCCAACGCGCTCGCCGTGCTCGCGACCATCGCCGCGCCGATCGACGGCGTCGCGATCGCGACCTACCTCGGCGATCCGGATCGCGCGGTGCAGCGCGCCGCGGTCGACGGCCTCGCCCGCGCCCGGCACGTCGCCGCGATCCCCGCGCTCGCCGCGCTCGTCATCGCCCGCGACGGCAGGCCGACCAGCGGCCGGACCCAGCTCGCGGCGGCGGCGGCGGCGGCGCTCAAGGCGCTGTCCGGCCTGCGCGGCGGCGCCGGCCTGCTCGGCTACTTCACCGCCGTCGACCCGGTGATCCGCGAGGCCGCCTGCGTCGCGATCGGCCTCACCGCCGCGCCGGCCGCCAAGCAGCTGCGGCCGCTGCTCGAGCGCCTGGTCACCGACGCCGAGCCGCGCGTGGCCAGGGCCGCCCGGCGCGCCCTGGCGTCGCTGTAGCTCAGCTCGCCTTTGCGCCGGGGCTCGCGTCGCGCGCCACCGGCAGCGGCGCGGGCGGGTCCTCGGCGACCGCTGGCGTGGTGGGCGGCGCGGCGTCGGTGTCGCGGCCGAGCACGAGGCGGAGCTCGAACAGGAGGCCCGCGGCGATCAGCGGCAGGACCTGGGCGGCGTGATAGAGCAGGGCAAAGGCGAGGGCCGGCTCCTTGTCAACGTGCAGCAGCTGGAGCGCGGCGAGCGCGCCGACCTCGAGCGCGCCGACCTGGGCGGGCGTCGACGGGACGGCGATCGTTAGGTTGAGCGTGAACAGGATCAGCAGGCCGCCGGCGATCGGCAGGTGGATATCGACGGCGTAGAGCACGGCCATGACCTCGCCGAGGTCGGCGGCCCAGACCAGGATCAGCACGGCGAGCGCGCCGAGCAGCCGCTTGGGGCTGCGCAGCACGTGCATGCCGGTGATGAACCGGCGGAAGCTCGACGTGGGCTTGGCCTCGTCGTGCGGCTCCTTGCCAACCCGGCTGACCGCGATCGACAGGCCGACGAACGCGACGAACGCGATCGCGGCGCAGATGCCGATCGACATCGCGACCCACGACGGCAGCCCGGGCAGGAGCCACGGCACCGGCGCGACCAGGATCAGCATCGAGATGCCGTCGAGCAGCTTCTCGGCGACCGCGACCGCGGCGGTGTCGGCCGCGGGCACGCCATCGCGGCGCTTGAGCGTCCAGACCCGCAGCACCTCGCCGGCGCGCGCCGGCGCGATCGCCGACGCCGCGAACGTGGCGATGGTGTAGCGGAACAGCCGGACGACCGAGACCTTGTGGCGCGGCGCCAGCATCACGCGCCAGCACACCGCCTTGCCCCACAGGCACACGAAGTTGAGCACCGCGGCGAGCACCAGCGGCCACACCCGCGCGCTGCGCAGCGCGCGGCCGAGCGCGGCGAAGTCCATGGCGTGGATGAACCACCACAGGCCCAGGCCGATCGCCGCGATCGCCAGGACGCGCAGCGCGATGGACAGACGGTGGCTCATGCGCCCGCCTGGCATACTTGACTCGACCGCCATCGGTACATCATGGTCGGCCGGCCGTGCCCGAACCCGTCGAATCTACTCCGCCGAACGCGCTGCGCCGCGCGCTGGCCTGGATCGGGCCCGACTTGGGCCTGGTCCTGGCGTTCACGATCGCGCTGGTCATCCTGGTCGCGGTGTACGGCGGCTCGTACAAGTGGCAAGAGGGCCCGATCATCATCTCGACCGGCATCGCGGTCGCGCTGGTGCTCACCCGCTTCGTGTGGCGCGCCCCGTCGATCCTGCTGAACCGGCCCGGCGCTCGCGCCGAGTTCCGCCGCGCCGCGATCACGATCCTGCGCGACTGGGGCCCGGTGATCCTGATCATGTGGCTGTTCCAGAGCCTCGAGACCTACACCGGCGTGATCCGCAAGACGTCGATCGACGCCTACCTGTACCGTGCGGACCTGTGGCTGTTCGGCGTGGAGCCGACGGTGTGGCTGTCCAACCACGGCACGCCGCTGCTCACCGATTACTTCGCGTTCGCCTACGGCAGCTACTTCATCACGCCGATGATCCTGGCGACCATGCTGTCGCTGCGCGGCCGGCGCGAGGACTTCCGCGAGATGACCACCGCGCTGGTGCTGCAGATGGGCATCGGCTTCTTCCTGTTTCTGATCTTCCCCGCCGGCCCGCCGCGCTACTACCCCGAGCTGGTCCACGGCGGGTTCGATCCGCCGCAGCTCCACTCGTTCTTCGGGCTGTTCGAGCTGCAGCAGGGCGCGTTCGACAGCGCCGATCCGGTGCGCACCCGCTCGGCGTTCCCGTCGCTGCACTGCAGCCTGGCGCTGCTCACCCTGATCTACTCGTACCGGTTCTCCGACGCGGTGTGGCCGCGCCGGCCCAAGCTGTGGTTCTACATCGTGCTGGTGATCGTGGTGTCGCTGTGGATCTCGGTGGTGTACCTGCGCCACCACTGGGTCGTCGACATGTTCGCCGGGTTCGCGCTGGGCGGCACGGCCAACTGGCTCGCTCCGGTCCTGCGCCGGCGATGGCCGAAGCGCGCGCATGGCTTGACCTAGACCGCCGGGCCGCGAAACGCGGCGATCGCCTGGTGGTACTCGTTGCGCACCCGCTCGGCCAGGCGGTCGTAATCGAACGCCTCGGCGTGGCGGCGGTTGACCTGGCCGTGGCGCCGCCGGGTCGCCGGGTCGGTCGTGACGACGCGCGCCAGCTCGTCCTCGAGCGCCTTGGCGTCGGACGGCGGCACCAGGTGCGAGCCCTCGGTGGTCGCGACCTGGCGATAGCCCTCGATGTCGCTGCACACCACCGGCTTGGCCGACGCCATCGCCTCGAGCAGCTCGATGCCGAACGACTCCTGCCCGGTCGACGGCGCGACGAACACGTCGCAGTCCCGATAGAACCCGGCGAGCTGCTCGAACGGCACCGCGCCGTGGTAGGTCAGGCCCGGCAGCTCGGGCGGCGGCTCGGCGGTGCCCAGCTCGCCGACCACGTCGAGCGTGACCGGCAGCTTGCGCGCGACCAGGCCGCGGTACGCGTCGAACAGGAACCGCGCGCCCTTGCGGACATCGCCGATCCGGCCGACGAACAGTAGCTTGACGTGCGCGATCGTGCCCGGCGCCTGCTCCGCGGGCTCGGCGCCCGACAGGCCGTGGACCTCGGGCGCGTCGTAGTCATCCAGCGGCGTGAAGATGTCGGTCGGCACCCCGTTGGGGATGATCGTCAGCGGCTTGTTCCACGCGCCCGCCGCGTAGCGCGCGGCCGGCGCCGACACCGCGATCGCGCGCTGGACCCACGGGAACATCGTCGCGCCCCACGCCTTGCGCGCCCAGCGCAGCACCCAGCTCTCCTCTTCCATGAAGGCATGGAAGGTCGCGACGTGCGGGATCTTGCGGGTCAGCCACACCGACCAGTACGACAGCGCGGGCTGCAGCGGCTCGTGGATGTGGATGACGTCGAACTGGTGCTCGCGGAAGAACCTGGCGATCGCGCGCGGCGACACGAGGATGCCGAGGTTGTTGTCCGAGCCGTTGGCCGGGATGTTGACGATGCCGCCGAACGAGTGGACATCGGGCTCGTCGGTCGGGACCGACGACGGCCCGACCAGCGTGACCTGGTCGCCCAGCCGGCGCAGCGACGCGGCGAGGTGCAGCGCGTGCTGCTTGACGCCGCCGCCCGGCGACGCCATGTCGTACGTGACCATCATGCAGACCCGCAACCGGGTCTGGGTCTGGCTCACGCTGACGGGGACCGGTGCCGGCACAGGTGCGTTGCGGAGCGCCATAAGCGAGGGCTGCACCGTAGCGAAACGGCGACGCACGTCAAGCGCGATGTGAAGCAAGAATCAGGGTTTGCCGGCGAAGACACGTAGCGTGCCGTACCTGGACAAAGCCAGGAGAGCTGGGCATGGTGCGGGCGTGAAGATCGGGCTCGGGCTCGCAACTCGTTACGCGTCGTGGATCGAGCGGCGCCGGTGGCTGATCATCATCGGCTCGATCGTGTTCACGGTCGCCGCCGCGCTCGCCGCCACACACCTGCGGGTCAACTCCGACTTCGCCGGACTCTTGCCGCAGGACGCGCGCTCGGTGACCGACCTGCGCGCGATCGGCGCGCGCGCCCGCGTGCTCGGCACCGCGATGGTCGCCGTCGAGACGGGGGACCCGGTCGCCCGGCGCAAGGCCGCGCTGCTGCTGCGCGACGCGATCGTCAAGCTGCCGCTGGTGTCGAGCGTCACGTTCGACGACCACGCCAAGCGCGACTACGGCTGGAACAACCGCTGGCTGTTCGCCGATCTGAAGGACCTCGAGGCGGCGCGGACCGCGCTCGCGGATCAGGTCCGGCAGGCCAAGCTCAAGGCCAACCCCCTGTTCATCGATCTCGACGAGGACGCCGGCGCGCCCGGGCAGCCCGGTGGCGGGATCGACCAGCTGCGCAAGAAGCTCACCGACCTCGAGGCCGAGCGGACCAAGGACGGCGAGCTGGTCGCCAAGGACGGCAGCCTGCAGATGATGATCGTCCGCACGGCGTTCTCGTCGGGCGACGTCGAGAAGGACAAGGCGCTGGTCGCCCAGATCGACCGGATCATGGCCGAGGTTCGCGGCCAGGTCCCGGGCATCGAGACCGGCGTCGCGGGCGATATCGTCGTGTCGATCGCCGAGCACGACTCGATCTTGAACGGCATGCTCGAGTCGACGGCGCTGACCGTGCTGCTCGTGTTCCTCGCGCTCGCCTGGTACTACCGGTCGGCGCTGGCGCTCGGCGCGCTGTCGTGGTCGCTGGTGACCGGCGTGGTCGCGACCTTCGCGTTCACCGAGCTGGTGATCGGCCACCTGAACCTGGCGACCGCGTTCCTGTCGTCGATCGTGATCGGCAACGGCATCAACGTCGGGATCCTCGTGACGTCGCGCTACATGGAGGAGCTGCGCGCGGGGCGCGACGGTGTCGAGGCGCTGGCGGCGACCTTGCGCGGGACGGTGCGCGGCACGCTCGCGGCGGCGCTGACGGCGGCGGTCGCGTACTCGTCCCTCATCATCACCGTGTTCCGCGGCTTCCGGCACTTCGGCATCATCGGCGGCGTCGGGATCCTGCTGTGCTGGCT